>JAAXUL010001187.1 GCA_013336035.1 Chloroflexales bacterium | reverse complement strand
TGCGCTGCCGTGGACGCGATGCTCGTCGTCGTCGCGGCCACGGGCGCATCCGGGCGGGCCAGGACGGCCCAGCCGGCCAGGGCGCCCGCGATGGCCACGGTCGTCACGACCTGGCGCAGCCCTTTGGTGTCGATGGTCTTGGTATGTGCATGCTTCATAGCGATTGGTGCTCCCTCTCAGGACGGTTCCACATACCTAGCATAGCGAACCGCCCTTGAGGCTTGTTTGGAAGACTCCACACAATCTCCAAGATTGCTTCAATGTTGAGTGCTGCCTGGACGTGGGGGCGCCCTTCAGCCGACAAGAAGATGGTCGGGGAGGTGGGCCCTCCCGACAATGGCCCAAGGAATTCGGCTCTGGCGGACCATCAGCTATGACCACGTTCTACTTGCACGATTGGGCGACGCCACGCGAAGCCCGGCAGTCCCTGAGCCAGTTCCTTAGACAAGGCTTCGCCCTCCACAACCACCCTTTGCGGGGGCCGCAGGCCCCACGCCCCGCCGCGGGCAGCGGCTGAAAGCGTAACTCGGTTACGAACCTTGTCTTATGCGCGTGCGCGTGTTCGGCCAGAGGACGGATACCCGCCAAAGACGGAGCGGGTATCGTAGTGAGAACCGACGAGCAAGGGGTGGTCGTCATACAGACGCCACACCGCTCTGCAGGCAGCGCCTCCCCCGTCGTCCCTGGGGGCTGCTCGGAGATGACATGGTATGAGCGTCGTAGGTGACCTGACGCTGGACGGCCGCTCCTGCACCCTGCGTCCCGAGCGCCAGGCGGGGAACTGGACGACGGCCTGTGAGCTGTTCCCGCCGGTCGGCCAGCAGCGCCTCGCGCAGGCCTGGGGCGGCCTCCAGGCCCAGACTCTGGACGACTTGCCCCTGATCGGCAGCTTCGCGCGCCTCGACGGGCTCACGCTTGCGTTGGGCTCCTGGCACAGCTTTGGCTTAGCCCCGGCGATCGGCCACTGCGTCGCCGAGCAGGTGGCCGGGCGCTCAGTGCCGGAGCTCGCGCACCTGAGGCCCGAGCGCATCACGAAGGCTGACCCGAGACCAGGTGCTGGCGAAGAACGCTGTGATCGCCGAGAGCTCAGCCGCATTCTGGGCTGCGGCCCAGGCGATCATCGCCGCGTCGGTTGCCAAGGGCTTCCTCGCGCCCGATACTCCCGAGGAGACCCGCTCTGAGTGAAGGCGCAGGCGCAGTGGCTCGGCGGACCTCCGCCTGCGCCGTCATCGCTGGTGAATGTTGGGTGAACTGACATACACCCGAGAGAGGGATCAGATGCAGGCAATGCGCATTGATACGTTCGGCGGGCCGGAGGTGCTGCGCCTGGTGGAGATCCCGGAGCCGGTCCCCGGCCCCGGGGAGGCCCTGGTACGCCACAGCGCCATCGGCGTCAACTTCGTTGACACCCAGCACCGGGCGGGTACGCCCTACCCGGTCACGCTGCCGCTTATCCCCGGAGTCGAGGCTGCCGGGGTCGTCGTTGCGCTGGGGCCCGGGGTGACTGAGGTGCACGCTGGCGATCGGGTCGCTCACATGTGTATGGCCGGTGTGTATGCCACGCACGCCGCGATCCCGGCAGCACAACTCGTGCCCGTGCCCGATGGCCTCGAACTGCGCATGGCCGCCGCATCACTCATGCAGGGCACCACGGCCCACTACCTGAGCCACAGCACCTACCCCCTCGGGCCTGGCGACACGGCGCTTGTGCTCGCGGCAGCGGGCGGCGTCGGGCAACTGCTGGCGCAGTTCGCAAAGCGACGCGGGGCGACGGTGATCGCAGTGGTCTCCAGCGAGGCGAAGGCGCGGGTGGCTCGCGCGCGCGGTGCCGACCACGTCGTCGTCGGGGTGAGCGGGTATGCGGCGGAAGCTCGCAGGTTGACGGGCGGCCGAGGAGTGGACGTGGTCTACGACTCGATCGGGCGAACGACCTTCGAGGAGAGCCTGACCTCACTGCGGCCGCGTGGCCTCCTGGCCGCTTACGGCCAGGCGAGCGGCCCCGTCCCACCCTTCGAGATCGTGAATCTGGCGGGCTTTAGCCGTGCGGCAGGCAACGGCTCGCTGTTCATCACCTGGTCCTCAAACAGCGACTACTGCGCGACGCGCGAGGAGTTGCTGTGGCGGGCGGACGACGTCTTCAACGGCGTGCTTGAGGGAACACTCTGCGTTGAGGTAGCGGGTAGTTTCTCTCTGGGCGAGGCGGCCCACGCCCACCGGCTTCTGGAGAGCCGCGTCACCACTGGTAAGCTCATCTTGCTGCCCTGACGGGATCGGCGGCCCGGCCAGGCTGTGGTTTCAGGCTGCATGATCTCCCAGTTGGGACCCTGGGTCAGCAAGCGCCCGCGGGCGATCACCAAAGAGGTACTCGAGCGGGTGAAGAAGGGCCTGAAGCGCGATGAGTGATTACAACCTCCCGCCTGGAATGGCAGGCAGGAGAAACACAGTGGGGGCCGCTCTCGGTGAGAGCGGCCCCCACTGTCACATGTGGGCTTGCGGTTCTACCTGGGCGAAGTACTTTCTGCTTACCCACAATTCCCATATTGGTACCCCCAGCGGGATTCGAACCCGCGATCTTCACCTTGAAAGGGTGACGTCCTAGGCCGCTAGACTATGGGGGCTAGCGGGGCCTATTATAACAGGCGTCCGCCTAGCTTTCAAGCTGGCCCTAGCGCAGCCATGGCAGCGCCGCCGCGATGCGCGGCAGCGCCTGGGCGATAGCCTCCTCGCCCTGGTCG
>JAAXUL010000388.1 GCA_013336035.1 Chloroflexales bacterium | reverse complement strand
CCTGGAGACCTTCGCGAGCCAGACCGCCCTCGCCGTCGAGCGCGCCGCCCTCGCCCGCGAGGCCGCGCGGGCAACCGTCGCCGCCGAGACCGAGCGCCTCCGCGCCGCGCTGCTCTCCTCGGTCTCCCACGACCTGCGCACGCCCCTGGCGATCATCACCGGCGCGCTGACCAACCTCACCCAGAGCGGCGACAGCCTCGACGCCGCCACCCGCGCCGACCTCGCGCAGACGGCCACCGACGAGGCACAGCGGCTCAACCGCCTCGTGAGCAACCTGCTGGAGATGACGCGCCTGGAGGCCGGGGCGGTGCAGGCGCGCAAGGAGTGGCAGCCGCTCGAGGAGGTGGTCGGGGTGGCCGTGGCGCGGGTGGCCGGCGACGAGACGCGCGAGGGCCTGCTCCCAGGAAACCACCCCCTGAGCATCGACCTGCCGCCCGAGCTACCCCTCATCCCGCTGGACGGTATCCTGATCGAGCAGGTGCTGGTCAACCTGCTGGAGAACGCGGTAAAGCACACGCCGTCGGGCACACCCATCACGCTGTGCGCGCAGCAGATGGGCGCGGCGGTGCAGGTGGAGGTCGCCGACCGGGGGCCGGGGCTGGCCCCCGGCGATGAGCGGCGCGTCTTCGCCAAGTTCTTCCGGGGCGGGGCGAGCCGCAGCCGTGGCAGCTCCGGCCTGGGCCTCGCCATCTGCAAGGGGATGGTCGAGGCCCACGGGGGGCGGATCTGGGCCGAGAATGGGCCAGGCGGAGGCGCCGTCTTCCGCTTCACGCTGCCGCTGGAGGGCACGCCGCCGCAGATCGCCCCCGAGCCGCTGATGGCCCACGACACCACAGACCCGCCCCCTATCAGCACGGTGTAGCCGCCTTGCGGGAGCCGCACCGATGGGGGTCACGCTACTGCTCAGGCTCGTTGTCGTGTCAGACCCTCTGGGAAATTGAGGGCTACGAGACCCCCTACGGGGTCGAGCTCCTCTCGTCAGGCGGCACGGGTCGTGCAGCACGGCCCACATCCATTCGCTTGCCCCTAACATAGAATCTGCGCTTTTAGCCCCCCGACGGGGCGCAACCCGTGTGGATCGGGGGAAAAGAGGAAGCTTCATGCGGCACAGCGAAACCTCGCGCGAGCCCGCGCGCGAGCTGCCGGTGTTACTACTTGTGGATGCCGATCAGGCCGCGCGCACGGCCATCGAGGCGGCACGAGTCCCAGCACCTCAGACAGGCTCGCTCCCTGGCGACGCTGGAGCGGGCAGCCGCACCACCACCGTGGTACCTATGCCTGGCTCGCTCGTCACTGCCACGCGCCCGCCGTGCTGCTCGACGATGGCCGCGACGCTCGCGAGGCCAAGCCCGGTTCCCCCGATCCTGGACACATTCCCCCCGCGGTAGAAGCGCTCGAAGATGTGGGGCAGATCCTCGGGGGCGATGCCGACCCCCTCATCGGCCACCTGCACCACCGCCCAGCTTGCCTCGTCGTCCAGCTCACGCGCCACACGCAGCGTGATGGTGCCACCCGCGGGACTGTACTTCACAGCATTGGACAGCAGATTGGTCAGAACGCGCTCGATGCGGAAGGGGTCGCCCTCGCAGATCAGCTGCGCGACCTCCGCCTCGACACGGATCTGATGCCGGTCCGTCGCCGCCTGGCGGACGGCGGTCGCGCGCCGGACCAGATCGACCAGGTCGACCGGGCGGCGCTGGAGCTCCAGGGGGCGCCCCGCCTGGAGCTGGGCGATGTCCTGGAGGGAGTTGAGCTGGGCGGCCAGGCTCGTCGCCGCCGTCTCCACCGTCTCCAGCCCCCGGCGCAGCCGCTCGATATCCACCACCGCCGTTGGGTTCCCCAGGCGCCGCTGGAGGTTCTGAGCTGACCCGAGGATCGCCGTCAGGGGATTCTTGAGATCGTGCGCGATATAGGCGAGCAGCTCGTCGCGCTGGCGTGCGGCGCGCTCAGCCGCAGCGCGGGCTGCCTGCTCGGCCTCGAAGAGGCGCGCGTTCGCGATCGCCAGGGCGATGCGCGCGGCCAGGGCTCGCCCCAGACCCTCCTCCCGCAGCCCGTACTGGCGGGCGCTGCTGGTGGTCGCGAGCAGCAGCGCTCCGATGCGCTGGCCCGCACTATCCAGCGGCACCACCAGGAACCCGCGTGTGCCGAGGGTGGTGAGGAGCGTCCGCTGCCCCGCGTCACGCGCGAAAGTCGCCAGCTGCGCGTCGGTGAGCTCGGCCCGCACGACGGGGACCTCCCCGCGGAGCACCTGCGCCGCGGGCGACGGCCCCGCCGGGTCAAACGGGTAGCGCTGCTCAAGCTCGCGCAGCAGCGCCTCGCCCAGAAGGTCGCGGTGCGCCAGGACAGTCCGCTGGGCGCCCCCTTCGGAATCGGCCAGGTAGAGCACGCCGTAGTCGGCGAGGTCGGGGATGGCCAGCCGGACCACGCGCTCGAGGGCGGCGGCAGCGTTGTGCGACTCGGCCAGCACGCGCCCCGCCTCGGCGAGGAGGTGCTGGGAGCGCTCCGCCCACACTTGCTCGGTCATGTCCAGCGTGATCCCCACCAGCTCGCCGGGGCGGTCGGGGAGCACCTGGCCGCGCACCGCGACCCAGCGCAGCGACCCATCGGGCCAGAGCACCCGCGGCGTCACGGCGAACTCGCCGCCCCGCTGGAGCGCCTGCTCGAGCTGCAGGCCCGCCTTGACGCGGTCCTCGGCGTGGAGGCAGGTGATGATGGCTGGAAGGCTTGGGACGGCGTCAGGGGGCAGCCCCAGATGCCGCTTGCACTGGACGGACAGCTCAGGGATCTGGGTCGTCACGCTATAATACCAGTCGCCGAGACCCGCCGAGGCCACCGCGAGCCGGCGGCGCTCCTCGCTCACCTGGAGGGCCTCCGCGGTGCGCTTCTCAGCGGTGATGTCGCGAAAGAAGATGGCGACGCCGTCCCCGAGCCGGACGACCATATTGCGGAACCACCCACTGATCCCATCGGCCGCGTAGGTGATCTCGCCATCTTGAGCGAGGCCGGTCTCGACCACCTGCACATAGCGCGCAAACAGCCCGCTCGCGCGATTGCCGGGCAGGACGTCGAGCAGATTGTGGCCGACGAGGGCGGTGACGGGCTGCTGCAGCACCGCCGCCGCCGCCTCGTTCACGTAGACCCAGGTGAAGTCTACGATGACGCCGCTCGGGTCACGCAGGCTCTGGAGGATCGTGGCCGCATCGAGGGAACGGTCGAGGGCCAGGCGAAAGAGCTCGGGCGACGCTAGTGTTGGCAGCTGTGCCGTATCGTAAAGCTCGATCATAGGGATGCCTTCCCCGCCACAACGCTAGTGGTGCGCATAGGGCGGATGGGGGCGAGCGACGGCCGATCGCCGCCGCGCCTGGTGGCACGTCCTACTCCGACAGGTCAGCGCCAAGAGGAAGCACGGCCTGGGTACGTTGCGAGGGCGGTGCGACCAGGCATCGGAACAGCCAGCGCGTGCAGGGCACGCGTGCCTGCTCCGGCGCTGCCACCGCTCACGTCGAGGTGGCGCCCACAGTATACTCCCTCAGCGTACGACCGTGTTTCACCGCCGACAGGATGATCTGCGGCCGAACCTCGTCCAGGAGCGCCAGCGCCTCGTGCCCGTCCCTGGCGCTGAACACCTGGTAGCCCCTGGCGCGCAGGTGGTCGCTCAGCGCGCCGATATTCGCCTCATTGTCCTCAACCAGCAGGATGCGCCCGCGCACCGTGTCTCCCCCGATCTCAGACGTAGCGGTGGTGGGAGGAACGATCAGGGGAGCCTCCGACGTGGCCTCCGCTGGCGATGGGGCGTGATAGGGCAGGGCGATCGTGAAACGGCTGCCCTTGCCCACCTCGCTCTCGACCGTCACGCTGCCGCCGTGCAGCTCGGCCAGGCGACGCACCAGGGCCAGGCCCAACCCCGTCCCCTCGTGCTCGCGGTCGAGCGATGCATCCGCCTGGAGCGCTGCCTCGTCGGCCTTGCACGCGGTGGTGTCCTGGGTGGTGCCGAGCGCGAAGGCTGGCCGGCAGTCTGCACCCTCGTCAGTGGAGACGACCTGCACGTGGCTAGCCAGCCAGCGAACACTACCATCCGCATACGTGACCCGATACTCGGCCTGGAGGCGACCATCGCCCGCAGGCTCGAGCGACGCCCACCGCTGGGGCGCGAGCCACCCGCGCTCCTCGGGGCGCATAGGGGCAAGGAAGTCGGCGATCGGAAGCGTCGGCCCGGTCAGCCCGAGGTGCGCGCGGGCGCGCTCGTCGAGCGTGACCACCTGCTGGCCAGGTCGCAGCGCCAGGTGCCGAGGCCCGCAGCATCCAGCGCCAGCTGGCGCTGGACATTGCCCGCGCGCTCAGCGTCAGAACAACGTGCGCTCTTCATCGTGGTGGCCCCGGAAGGTGAAGGGTGATGGCGATTGGGTTGGACGGGAAGATCGGGTGGAGCATAGAGGCCTCAACATGGGATACGATGCGACCCTCACCCCTGCAGGAGCTGATCGATCAGCGTGACCAGCTCCTTCAGCCGGACGGGTTTGCTCAGATAGGCGTTGGCCCCGGCCGCCAGGCAGCGCTCGCGGTCGTGCGGCATCGTCAGGGCGGTCAGCGCAATGATCGGTGTGCTCACGAACGCCGGCAGCACCCGGAGCTGGCGCGTCAGCGCCAGGCCATCGAGCTCGGGCAGCTGAACATCCATCAGGATCAGGTCCGGCTGGTGCGCGACCGCGGCGGCCAGGGCCTCGGGGCCGGTCCGCGCCACGCTCACGGCGAACCCCCGGGCTTGCAGGTAGTCGCTGGTGGTGAGGATATTGGCCTCATTATCCTCGGCCAGCAGAATGCGAGCACTTGCCGCACCTGGCTCGCGACCTGGGTCCCTCACGCGCACAGGGTCCAGCGCACCCCTGATCGGCTCGGTGGGGGCCACCACGGGCTGCGGCTCCGCGCCTGGTACGGACGGATGCTGCGGGAGAACGAGCGTGAAGCAGCTCCCGACGCCAGGCTCGCTCTCGGCCAGCACCGTGCCGCCGTGGAGCTCGGCCAGGCGGCGCACCAGGGCCAGGCCCAACCCCGTCCCCTCGTGCTGGCGGCTCAGGCTCGAGTCCAGCTGCACGAAGGGCTGGAACAGCCGCATCAGGTCCTCGGGCGCGATGCCGATCCCCGTATCCCGCACGGCGAAGCGCACCTCTCCCGCGGCATCATCGGGCGTCACCTCCAGGCCGACCTGCCCACCGTCGGGGGTGAACTTGACCGCGTTGGAGAGCAGGTTGACCAGGATCTGCTTCAGGCGTTTGGGGTCGGCCTCGAGATGGGCGGCCGGGTCACTCAGCACGAAGTTGAGCCGGAGGGACTTCTTGGTAGCCAGCCCTTTCACAAACAGCAGGCTGGCCTGGCAGACCTCGGCGAGCCTGACCCGCTCGACAGCGAGGCTCATCCGCCCGGCCTCGACTTTCGAGAGGTCGAGGATGTCGGTGATCAGCGCGAGCAGGTGCTGGCCGCTGGTCTCGACATGACGCATCGCGGTGTGCTGCCGCTCGCTGAGCGGACCGTAGATCTCATCCTGCAGGCTCTCGCTGAAGCCCAGGATGGCGTTGAGCGGGCTGCGCAGCTCGTGGCTCATGTTGGCCAGGAACTCGTCCTTCATCCGGGCGGCGCGGATCATCTCGAGATTGGCCTGGCGCAGCTGCTCCTCGGCGAGCTTGAGCGCGGTCACGTCGCTGAGCATCACCAGCACGGCCGGTCGGCCATGGTAGCTGGTGGCGGTCGCGTCGCTGACCAGCCAGCACAGCTGGCCGTCGGTGACGCGCGAGAAGTGGAACGGGGTCGAGTAGGTGGACACGCCGAGCAGCTCAGCCTCGAGCCAGGTGTGCAGGCCCGCG
The DNA here is from genome assembly GCA_013336035.1 of Chloroflexales bacterium. GTDB lineage: Bacteria > Chloroflexota > Chloroflexia > Chloroflexales > Chloroflexaceae > CAIWXH01. The sequence goes on along the minus strand of JAAXUL010000388.1, from coordinate 1,506 downwards.
GCATCATCGGCGTGCAGCAGCACGGCCAGATCCGCGACCGAGCAGCCCAGGAGATCGATGTCGGCGCAGCCGATGATGGCGGTCGCCGCCGCATTGCAGAAGACCACCCGTCCGTCCTGGTAGACGATCACGCCCTGGGTCATGTACTCGACCAGGGTGCGGTAGCGCTCCTCGCCCTCGCGCAGGGCAAGCTCCACCCGCTTGCGTTCGGTGATGTCGAAGTTGACGCCGATCATGCGCAGCGGCTCGCCGCCAGGGCCACGCTGGACCATCGCGTGGGCCTTGAGCACCCGCACGGCGCCGTCGGGGTGACACACGCGGAACTCGGTGTCGTACGCCTGCTCGCCGCGGCGGGTGCGCAGCGAGACCCGCTCGGCCTCGGCGCGGTCATCCGGGTGCAGGCCATTGAGCCAGGCCTCGTAAGCGCTGCCGAACGTCTCCGGGGTGACCCCGTAGAGCTCGTACATGCGCTGGTCCCACGTGACCGAGTTGGTGACGATATCCCAATCCCAGATGCCGATGCCGGCCGAGCGGGTGGCCAGGGTGAGGCGCTCCTGGCTGACCTGGAGGGCTGCCGTGCGCTCGGCGACGCTCCGCTCCAGTGACTCATTCAGCTCACGCAGGGTCAGCTCGGCCTGCTTGCGTGCAGTGATATCACGGTGCGTGCCGACCATCCGTACCGGCACACCAGCGGCGTCCCACGCGACCACCTGACCACGACTGCTGACCCAGACCCAGCTGCCATCCTTGTGACGCATCCGGATCTCGACCTCATAGAACTCCGTCTCGCCCGCCACATGCTGCTGCTGAAGTATCACTGCGCGCTGGAGGTCCTCGGGGTGGCAGAGGTCGATCCAGGTCTGCACGCTCACCGGCGCCAGCTCGGCCAGGGTGTAGCCGACGATGGTGGCCCAGCGCTCGTTGCACACCCCGCGGCCGGTCTGCATCTCCCAGTCCCACATCCCCAGATTGGAGCCCTTGAGCACGAGCTCCATACGGAGCTGGCTCTCGCGCAGGGCCGATGCGGTGCGCAAGACGACGACGATATTCCCAATCTCGGTGGCGATCGTCTCAAGGGCGTTGCGCGCCCAGGGGGGGACCTGCGGCAGAGTATGCGAGGCCAGGTTCACACAGCCGAGTACCTGCCCCTGGTGGCGAATCGGCATGATCGCGACACTGGTCAGGCCCTCAGTGCGGAAGAGCGTGCGCCGCCGCGTCTCCTCCGTGGACAGATAGACTGCTTGACCGGACAGCATCAGCCGAGCATGCGGCGTGTCGATCGGATACCGCATCGTCCGCTGAAGAAAGGCCTCGGCCAACCCCTGATGGCTGACCATCTCCAGAACCCGATCGTATGCATCAAACAGATAGATCCCGCCACAGTCCATTTCGGTGATCTGCAGCCCCAGCTCGAGACAGTGGGGCCAGGCGACCTGCGGGTCGGTGGCGGTGGCGAGGATGCGGGCCAGATCGCGCTGGGCAGCGACCAGCGCTTCCGCCCGCCGG
>JAAXUL010001186.1 GCA_013336035.1 Chloroflexales bacterium | reverse complement strand
GGGGGTGACCAGGAGCTGGCCGTAGCTGCCGGTGAAGCCGCTGAGGTAGCGCCGGTTGGTCGGCGCACTCACCAGCAGGGCCGGCAGCCCACGCTCGGCCAGGGCGGCGCGCAGACGCACGAGTCGGTAGTGCATGCCAGATACTCCGGGGTAGTCACGTTTCCGGCAGTATAGCACGCGGGCGTCGAGGGGCCGGCGCGCGGATAAAAAAAGATCGAGGGGGCCAATGGCCCCCTCGATCCATGCCGTGGTCGCAGATCTGACTACGGGGTGTAGGGGCTCGCCGCGGGGACCTCGCCCTCGACGACCTTGCCGCTGACCGGGTCGACGCCAGTCTTCAGGCTGCCATCGGCCAGGGCCTTGAAGATCTCGTCGAGCTTGGCCTTCACGCCGGCGGGGACAATCTCCTCGGTCTTGTGGAAGGGAGCCATGCCAACGCCGTCGCCCGCGGCGTCGAAGACAACGATGCCGTTGCCCTCGAAGGTGCCATCTACCACAGCCTTGATCTCGGTGTAGACAGCCACGTCGACACGCTTCATGGCGCTGGAGAGGATCTTGTCGGCGCCCGGGGCCGTGCCGTCGGCGAAGGTCGTCCCGAACTCATCCTGGTCCACGCCGATCACATACACGCCCTTATCGGCCGCGGCCTTGATCCCGCCCGAGCCGGTCGGGCCGCCCGCGCCGAAGATCACATCGGCGCCCTCGCCGATCATCTGCTCGGCCGTCGAGGCGCCCAGGGCCCCGTCGGTAAAGGTCGGCAGGTAGACGCCCAGCGAGGTGATGTCGGGGCGCACATACTTGGCGCCGTTCTCGTAGCCGTTCCTGTACTTCATAACCGGCGGGATCTCCTGGCCGGCCACAATAGCGATCGTGCCGCTCTCGCTCATCATCGCGGCCAGGGCGCCGGCCAGGAAGCCGGCCTGGTCCTCGCGGAACTGCAGGCCCACCAGGTTATCGGTGACCTTGCCGGGCTCGTAGAACTGGTCGACGCCGATGAACTTGATGTCGGGGTTGGCGGCGGCGGCGGCCTGGGTGGCGTCAGCGATCAGGAAGCCGACCGTCACGATGATATCGTACTTCTCATCGACGAAGGTCTGGATGTTCTTCGCGTAGTCGGCCTGGGCCTGGGTCTCGATGAACTTATACTCGAGGCCCAGCTCGTCGGCGGCCTGCTTGGCGCCGTTGTGGGCGAACTCGTTAAAGGTGTGGTCGTTGACCTTACCCAGATCGGTGACAAGGCCAATACGCAGCTTGGGGGAATCTGTCGTGGCAGCAGTAGCCTCGGCGGTGGCCTCGGCGGTGGCCTCGGCGGTGGCCTCGGCGGTCGGCTCGGCGGTGGCCGCGGCGGTCGGCTCGGGGGCGGTCGTGGGCTGGGCGGCGGGATTGCTGCCGCAGGCGGTGAGCAGCGGCACCATCATGAAGAGGACTGCCAGGAGTGATACCAGGGATTTTCGCATGGGGTCGGTTGCTCCTTCCAAAAAAGGGCGGGCGAAGAACACTAACGTGGGCGGGGCCGAAAGCTCACCCCGTGTGGGCAGCGCCACGCTTGTGAAAAGCGCCGGCGGCCAAGGGCGAGTTGATGGTGGATTATAGCATAAACTTTTCCTTCACCTGCGCTAGCACAGGCACGGCCGGGCCGCCAGGATGACAATTTCCTTACGCCGGCTAGCACGGCCTGGCATTCGCGAGCGCACCAGCACAGGCGGCGCCTTCCGGCCGATGAGCGTTCTGTCATCGCTGCGGGCACCTCCGATTAGGTACCGTTCACGGGGCGCTGCTAGACTAGCCGAGTCAGACCGACTATTGCGCATAGGAGCCGGGCCGTCGCCCGGAAGGTGCCCCGCGAGCACCGCTTGCGGCAGGAAGCCCCGGGCACGGTCATCCCGATCGTCTGCAATGAACAACAGCGAGCAACCCATGAGCCAGCCAGAGCTTGAGGTGGCAGTCTTGCCCGGGCGCACCCTGGCGCCCCCCGAGCGGCTACGACAGATTACGGACAGCCTCGCGGGGCTGGCATACCGCCTACGTATAGTGGGATGGCCTGCGGGCGCAGTTGGTGGCGCAGCCGTGCCGGCCCAGGCGGCCAGCACGCCGGCAACGGCCAACCCGGCTCTCGGCGAGGTATTGGCGGACGGCGACAAGGCGGCGCCCTTTGTGCTGATCCTCGGCCAGGGGGCCGTGCCCCTAGCCGGCGCCGTAGCCGCAATGCGCGAGGCGCTACGCGCGCGGCCCCGGGCCGGCGTGGCCGGCGGCCTGGTTCTGAACGAGCGCGGCAGCTTCCGCGCCTCCTTCGCAGCCTTTCCCTCGCTCGGGCGCGAGCTGCTCTCGACAAGCGGCCTGGGGCAGCGTCTCTACGGGCCATGGTTCCCCTCGCATAGCCTGAGCGAGAGCGCCGAGCTGTGCGCGACAGATTGGGTGAGCGGCGTCTGCCTGCTGATCCGGCGCGAGGCCCTGGCGCTGGCCGGGCTGTTCGACCCGCAGCTGGCCGAGCCCGACACGACGATCGAGTGGTGCTACAGGCTGCGCCGGGCCGGCCGGGACGTGCTCTATGTCCCTGGGGCCACCGTCGTCTGCGCGGACAATAGCCCTGGCCTCGACCTTAGGTCCCTCGTGGCGGGCTACCGCAGCCGCGTGCGCCTGATCAGGCGCACACGGGGCCCCCTCGCCGCTACAGGCCTCAAGCTCGCCCTGGCTGCC
>JAAXUL010001185.1 GCA_013336035.1 Chloroflexales bacterium | reverse complement strand
CCCACGCCCCCGTTTTCATTCGCGGTGGTGCGCCGTCAGGCGCATCGTGTGCTGATGCAAAGTCCGGCTGCCATACTGCGCCGGGGCCGTAAACGGCCCGGCTAGCGGTGCGAAGGCCGCTACAGCGGCCTGCCGGAGCCGGCGCAGGCCGGCTTCGTAGCTGTAGCCCGCCGGTTTACCGGCCGGGCGTGAGGGGCAGAGCGACTTTGCATCCGCCCTGGGCGCGGGCGCGGGCATCATGCGCTGCCGCGCGCAGGGAGACTTGCGCTCAGAGCAACTAGGCAGTATCATTTTCCCGCTATTGGCCGGATGCGCGGCAGGGCAGTGGCGCTTGCCGTGTATAACACCCGCGTGGAGGTGAGACGATGGACCGCTTTGAGCTGCTGGCGGCCCTCGAGGAGGGCCTTGAGAACGGGCGCATTACCCCTCAGACGGCGGCTTTCATCGCCGCAGAGATCCTTGGCGTCGAGGCGTACGAGACCGGCTACCAGGAGTGGGAGGTGCCGTCATCGCTCGCCGAGGAGTCTGATCTGGCCCTTGCCGCCGACTAAGGCGGCCCGCCTCCGCTGAGGGCACAGAGCGCGTACGGGCCTTCCCCGCGCCTCGGTGCCCTCTCTGCGCGCCCGCCGCCACGGGGCGCCTACCCCGCCCGGTCCAGGGCGATCTTGAGCAGGGCCATCCCGATCAGGGCCGGGTCGTGCCTGATCGTATCCTGCTTGTTCCAGAGCGTGCGCTTGCTCGTGGTGACCTCGGTCAGGTCGCGGACCAGGGGGGCGACCCCAAGGGCGGCGATCGCCGCCAGCTGGTCGTCGCTGGGGTGCAGCAGGTGCAGGCCGTCGGCGGCGTACTGCGCGACGACGTGCGGGCTGATCTGCTCGCTGCGGCTGATCAGGGCCGCGTCGAGGGTGCCGGGGCCGAGCAGGTCGACGAGCCGTCGCACGTGGTCGAGGAGGCTGAAGCCGTCGGTCTGGCCGGGCTGCGTCGTCGTATTGCAGATGAAGGCCACCGCGGCCCGGGTCTGGCGCAGGGCCGCCACGAGCCCGTCGAAGAGCAGCGTCGCCATCACCGAGGTGAAGAAGCTGCCGGGGCCCAGCGCCACCACGTCGGCCTCGGCGATCGCCTCGAGCACATCCGGGTTGGCTGGGGCATCGGGCGGGCTGAGGTAGAGGCGCCGGAGCGGCGCCTGGCCTACGGCGCGCACGGCCAGCTCATCCTCGGCGGCGCTGCCGTCCTCGCGCTCGGCGCAGAGCTGCGCGTCTACGGTCGAGACGGGCAGGATGCGCGCGGTGCAGCCCAGGAGCTGGCTCACCGTCTCGACGGCCTCGCCGAAGTCGCCGGTCAGCTGGGTCAGGGCGGCGATCATCAGGTTGCCGAAGGCCATGCCGTCGAGGGCGGGCACGGCGGGCGAGCAAAAGCGGTGCTGCATCAGGCGGGCCAGCAGCGAGTCGGGCTCGCGGGCCAGGGCGGCCAGCGTATTGCGCAGGTCGCCGGGGGCGGGCATCGCGGCGATGGCCCGGGCTACGCCTGTGCTGCGGCCAGTGTCCGTCACCGTGATCACGCCCGTGAGCCCATCGAACGATGCCCGCGCCCCCAGCAGCACCTGGCTAACCCCGCTCCCGCCGCCGATCACGACCAGTCTGAGCGGTCGGCTCTCTCTGTTGCTCATCGCGCTCCCTCTCTGCGCTTCTCCCGCGCCTGTTTCCTCATCAGGGGCGATTATACACTTGTCTTAGCTGAAGATCTTGCTCATAAGCGCGCTGCGATACGCTGCCCGTCTGGACTCTGGCGGGCATACCCCGTCTCCGATCGTCGCAGCAGCTCCAGGCCGAAGCGGGCGGCCCGCTCGACGCCCCCGGGCTTGATATTCTCACTCACATCGCTGGGCAGGTGCCAGTTCTCGAGCCAGCCGTCGGGGCCCACGCCCGCGATGCAGATGCCGCGGAAGCCGCGCCGCCGCAGGGCGCCCACCTCCTCGAGGATCACCAGCTCGCGCCCGCGCACCGCGAGGTCGGGCCGTGCGGCCGCGGCGCGCTCGGCCAGGGCCAGCGACGCGGGGTCGGGGCCGTACGCGCTGAGGTGAGTCAGGCCGCTGTGGCGCGTCAGATAGGCAATCTCGTCCGAGCCGACCATCTCGAAGTCGATGAAGGCGGCCTCGCGCAGCTGGTCGCCGTAGGTGTCGAGCAGGCGGTGCAGCCCCAGGAGCCCCACCTCCTCGGCGCCGGTGAAGGCCAGCCAGACCTCGGTCTCGCGCAGCGGCTCGGCCCGCAGCGCCGCCGCCAGGCCGAGCAGGCAGGCTACGGCGCTGGCGTTATCGTTGGCCCCGGCCACATAGGGGTAGGCCCGGCGCGGCTTCGTCTCGCGCAGGAAGATGCCCTGCATAATCAGGCTGACCCAGGTGACCGGCGCGGCCCAGCGCCAGCCCGCGGCCCTGGCCAGCAGCGACAGGCCTGTGGCGGCGATGAAGGCGAGAGCCTGGCTGTAGATGCCCCTCATCAGGCCCTTCAGCTCGGGCCTGAATTGCGGGTAGGCCTTCTGCGTATCGGTGTGGCCGATCAGCACGGCGCGGCGTTGTGGCGTGCCGGTGGGCGGGATGCGCACGACGAGCGTCGCGCTCGGGTGCTGGGGCGCGAGCCTGGTCAGCGGCTGGCGCCCGCCGCCGCTCCACCACCAGTAGCTCGCGGCCGCGTACAGCGCCGCCGCCGCGCCGAGGAGCTTGCCCTTGCGCCCGCCCAGCTCGCGCAC
>JAAXUL010000387.1 GCA_013336035.1 Chloroflexales bacterium | reverse complement strand
GCGCCGGCGGGCTCCCCGGCGGCGTGCTGGAGCCGGGCCAGCGCGATCGCGCCCTGCGTGAGATAGGTGGCGTTCGCGGTCAATCCGCCCGCCAACCGCTCCATGCCGGCGCGCAGATGCCGCTCCGCGGCGGCGAGATCGTTCCACTCGCGGTAGAGGTCGCCGAGCCCGAAGGCGTAGCCGGCACCACCTATCAGGTACTGAACCCCGTCCGGCTCCGGCGCGACCAGCGCCGCCTCTCGATAGCTGGCCGCGGCGGCGCGCAGCCGGCCCTGGAGTATCTGAAGCTGGGCTAGCAGGGTGAACCCGCGCAGCAGCACAAAACGGTTGTCCACCGCACGCGCGGCCGGCACCACGGCCGCGACCTGGCGCTCGATGGCCGCTGTGGCCTCGCCGCTCAGCAGGAAGCCGTGGGCGGCAAAGGCCAGGGCCGCGGCGCGCTCCAGGCTCGGCGTCTCCGGCAGGCGCGCGAGCGCCTGGCGCCCGAAGGCGACGCAGCCCGCCAGAGCGCCCCGATAGAAGCTGATGTTGGCGCGGGTCGTGAGGGCCAGCCCGCGGACCTGCCGGGCCTGCGCCTCTGCCATGTCCGGCGGCAGGCCGGCCTCGGTCTCCGCGACGCGCGCCTCGGCCGCGGCGAGCTGATCGGTGTGCATCAGCATAAGGGCGTAGAGCAAGCCCAGCGATGGGCGCGCGCGGATCCGCTCTGCGGGCAGGGTCGTGAACCAGCCGAGCACCGTGTGGATCTGGCCGCGGAACACGACTGGCCAGGCCCAGGCCTCGACCAGCGCGGCGGCGCGCTCCCAGCTGCCGGCCGCCAGCGCGTGCGCGATCGCCTCGACCGCAAACCCGTACTGCTCGAACCAGGCGCTGGCCCGCAGGTGCAGCTCGGCCACCGCCGCCGCGGGGACGCTGGCGCGCAGGCGCTCGCGCAGCACCTCGGCGAAGAGCTGATGGTAGCGATACCAGTGCCGCTCGTCGTCGAGGGGGAGGGTGAACAGATTGGCCCGCTCCAGCTCGTGCAGGATCAGCTGGCTGTAGCTCTCGGCCTCGAGCGACGGGGGCAATCGCGCGTTGCCCGCCAGCTCAAGCGCGCGCTCGCCGTCGGCCGCCCCGTGGCCGCCCTGCGCGTCCAGCCCCAGCACGGCGTCACACAGCGGGCCGCACATGCGCTCGAGGATCGCGGTCTGGAGCAGGAAGGTCTGGAGGTGGGCGGGCTGGCGGGCCACGACCTCCTCGACCAGATAATCGACCACAAAGCGGTTGCTGCCGGCGAAGCTGGCGACAAAGCCGCTGCGGTCGGCGCGGTCCTGCAGCGCGAGGGCGGCCAGGTGCAGCCCGGCCGCCCAGCCTTCAGTGCGCGCCGCCAGCGCCGCGACCTCGGGCTCGGCCAGCGCAAGCCGCATCGCCCCGTGAAAGAAGCGCGCCGCCTCATCAACGGTGAAGCGCAGATCGACGGCGCGGATCTCGGTCAGCTGATTGCGGGCGCGCCAGCGCGCCAGGGGCAGGGAAGGGTCGGCCCGGCTGATGAGGATGAGGTACACCTGCGGCGGCAGCTGGTCGAGCAGGAAGGTCAGGGCGGCGTGGATGGCGGGCGCGCTGATGACGTGGTAGTCATCGAGCGCCAGCACGATCGGCCCCTGCCGTGGCGCGGCCTCGGCCAGCCGGTTGATCACCAGCGTCAGGAGCGTCTCGATCGGTGGCGGCTGGGGCGTCTGCAGCGCCTGGAGGGGCGGCCTCGCGACGCCGGGAAGGACCCGCTCGATCGCGGTCAGCACATAGCTCCAGAAGCGCGCGGGGTCGTTGTCGGCCAGGTCAAGCGAGACCCAGGCCGTATTCACCATGCCTAATGCTTCACTCTGGCGAAGCCAGTCGGCCAGCAGGCTCGTCTTGCCGAAGCCGGCGGGGGCGCAGACCAGGATGAGCTTCCCGCCCGGGTGCATACCGTCGTTGAGGCGGGCGAGCAGGCGCGGACGATCGACGAGGGCCGGGCGCGGCGCAGGGATGTAGAGCTTGGTGCTGAGGAGCGTCAGTTCCATCAGCTCACCAGTCTAGGTGATCGCTGCCGAAAGCGAGGTCAGTATAGACCACCGTCGTCCTGGCAGCAATCCTGAAACGGTTCGCGCCGCGCCCCGTCCAATGCACCCCCACTACGCATTTCGACTCCTGACACGACGCCCGCCTAGGCGCTATCCTAGAGGTGGTCGTGCAGCTGTCGCACATAGAAGCCGTCACTGCACGGGCTACGAATGCCGAAGGCATCCCCGAAGGGTACGGCGCTGTGTCGGCACCAGCTCGCGGGAGCCAGGAGAATGCGGCCACCTATGCCAACCGAATATCAGATCCGGCTGAAAGGCCACCTCGACAGTCACTGGTCGGCATGGTTCGGCGGCCTGACGATCCGCAACGAGGCAAACGGCGAGCTGGTGCTGCAAGGCCCGCTCGCCGATCAGGCGGCCCTCCACGGGGTGCTGATCAAGGTGCGCGACCTGGGCATGCCGCTGCTGGCGGTCACGATGGTCTCACGCAAAGAAGCGCGGGCCGACGAGTAACAGGGCGCCTGGCGGCCCTGACATGAAACGACCCGCTACCGCGCCGCGAGGAAGCTCATCCGCTGCACGTCGCTCCAGCGGGGCACGACGTTATAGAGCGTGTCGAGCGCGTAGACCTGCAGGGCGTAGGCCGTGCCGTCCTGGGTGATCTGGTACGAGCCCGAGAGAGGCGCGCCGATGGCGTAGCCGCGGGCTAGCTGGTGGAAGGCCCAGTCGGGGTGGTAGGTCTGCCCGGCCTGGCCGTAGGTCACGGCCAGCAGGGCCTCGCGCAGACGCGCCTCGGCGGGGCTCGTGGTGTTGGCCAGCCGGCTGAGCATGCGCACGTCGCCCCAGTCGGGCACCAGGTTGTAGAGCGTGTCGGCGGCGAAGGCCTGGCAGGCGTACTGGCGCCCGTCCACCGTGATCGTCCCGCTGCGGCCCACGGGCGGCCCGAGGCGGTTGATCACCGCGAACTGATGGAAGGCCCAGTCGGGCCTGAAGGTCGCCCCGCCCGCCTTGTAGGTCTCGTCGAGCAGGCGCCGGCCGAGCCCGGCGGGCGGGATGCTGCCGCCGAGCAGCTTCGAGAGCAGGCGCACATCGCCCCAGTTGGGCACCTCGGTGTAGAGCGTATCGCGGGCGAAGGGCTGGAAGTCGTAGCGCTGCCCGCCCTCGAGGATCGTCGTGCTGGGCGCCATCGGCGCGCCGAGGCCGTTCTCGACGGCGTACTGGTGGAAGGCCCAGGCCGGGTTGTAGCCCTGGCTGCCCGCCCTCTGGCGGTAGGTCTCCTCGAGCAGACGCTCGAGCAGCGCCTCGTCCTGGGGCGAGATGCCGCCGGGGTCGGGCGGCGGCGGGGGCGGCGGCGTGACATGGCTCAGGTAGGCGTCCACGCTGGCCCAGACCCAGTCCTTGGTGACGGACCAGCCGGGGCAGCTCTTGGTGCTGGTGTAGTCGCGGTGGAGCGAGATGAGGCGGCGCGGGGCGATGGCGAGGCGGCGCGACAGCTCGCCCATCGCGGCCAGGGCGTAGCTCCAGACCGGGCCCTGGGGGCGGGCCTGGTTGAAGTCGCCCACCATCTCGAGGCCGATCGAGTACCAGCCCTGGGCCAGCGAGCCGTTGCCGAGGCCGGCGTGGATGCCGACCTCTGACATTGGCGTCGCCAGCCAGATCCCATCGGGGGCCGCGAAGATATGGGGGCCGGCCGTCCAGCCCTTGCCGGCGTAGTAGCGCTGGATGGCGCGCATGCTGCTCAGGCCGGCCCACTGGGCCTGGGTGGGGCGCCAGGTGTGATGCAGGACCAGGCGGCTTGGGGCGAGGCTGCCGAAGCTGTAGCCGGCGACGTACTGGCGCCACTCGCTGATCGAGAGCCGCCGGTTGATGAAGGGGGGCGTGCCCTCGGTCGGGAAGTCGCTCATCGGCTGCCCACCTCGGCCGGCTGCTCGGCGGCCGCGAGGCGCCGGGCGCGGATGAGCGAGGCGATGACGGCGATGGCCAGCGTCGCGATGATGAAGGCCAGCGAGGCGAGGTTCGGGATGTGCAGCTCGTGCTCGATCAGCGAGCCGACAAAGGGACGGCTCAGCAGCGGCAGCAGCATCTTGAAGCCGACGAAGGTCAGGATCACCGCCAGGCCGGCCTTCAGGTAGTGGAACTGGTCCATCACGCCGGCCAGCAGGAAGTAGAGCGAGCGCAGGCCCAGGATGGCGCAGATGTTCGAGGTGAAGATGATAAAGGGGTCGCGGGTGATGCCGAAGATCGCCGGGATCGAGTCGACGGCGAAGATCAGGTCGGTGCTCTCGACGATCAGCAGCACGATAAAGAGGGGCGTGGCCATCGTGCGGCCGTCGACGCGCACGAAGAAGCGCTCGCCGTGCATCTCGCGGGTCACCGGCAGGAAGCGGCGCACAAAGCGCACAAGCAGATTGCCCTCGGGGTGGATCTCCGCCTCCCCCTCCTTCTCGAAGGCCATGCGCAGGCCGGTGTAGACCAGGAAGGCGCCGAAGATATAGATGATCCACTCGAAGCGCTCGAGCAGGGCCGCGCCCAGCAGGATCATGCTCCCGCGCATGATCAGGGCGCCGATAATGCCCCAGAAGAGCACACGGTGCTGATAGATTGCGGCGACGCGGAAGTAGCTGAAGAGGAGCACAAAGACAAAGATATTGTCGACGCTCAGCGAGTACTCGATCAGGTAGCCCGTGAGGAACTCGATCGCGGGCTGCGGCCCCGCCCAGTAGTAGATGCTCAGGTTAAAGAGCAGCGACAGCGCAATCCAGACCACCGTCCAGATCGCAGCCTCGCGGACCGACACGGCGTGGGCGTTGCGGTGGAACACTCCTAGGTCGAGGGCCAGCAGCGCGAGGATGACGGCAAGAAAAGCTACCCACGCCCAGATAGTAACCTCCACGATACCTCCGCACTAGGGGCTGACCAGATTGAAGCTGTGACGTGCGGGCGCCCCTTGAGGGCCCCTACGAGCGGTGCCCCGACAGGCGCACATGCTGCGTCATCATCGTAGCCTACCACATCTCACACCTCAAGAGTCTCGCCCACATTGTCGATGATGCGCTGCGGGAAGCAGACGGTGGCTCGCATCCAGCCGCCCGCGTCGTCGCGCACGAGCCTGAAGCTGCCGCCGAGATCCTCGTGGACCAGGGTCTCGATGATCTGGAGGCCGAGGCCGCTGCTATGGGGGGGGCGGGGCGGCGGCGGGTGCAGGGGGCCATCGTCGCGCACCTCGACGGTCACGTAGCCATTGGCGAGGGTCGCGTCGACCTCCATCCTGCCACCCTCGGCGGCCAGGCCATGCGAGAGCGCATTGCTGACCAGCTCGTTGACCACCAGGGCCAGGACGGTCGCGTCCCGCGAGCCCACCTTGACCTTGTCGCCCATGATCGCGAAGCGCACGGGCGCCTCGCTGGTGACCAGGGTGGCCTGGGCGCTCTCGACTACCTGGCGGGCCACGGCGCTCACCGTGGTCACGCCCACATCCTCGCGCGAGAGCAGGTTGTGGATGGCGGCGATCGACTGGATGCGGGCCGCGCTCTCGCGCAGGGCCTTGGCGCCCTGGCTGAGCGGCTCGACGCGGCGCAGCTGCATGGCCAGCAGGGCCGAGATCGTCTGGAGGTTGTTGCGCACGCGGTGGTGCATCTCTTGGAGCAGGGCCGACTTGATCGCCAGGGCGCGCTGGCTCTCATCGTAGAGGCGGGCGTTCTCGATCGCGATCGCGGCCTCGTCGGCGAAGGTGCTCAGCAGGCGCACCTGCTCGTAGTCGAAGAGGTGCGGCTCGAGCTTATAGAGGCAGATCCCACCGATCGTGCGCTCGCGGGCGCGCAGGGGCATGCAGAACAGCGAGTGGAAGTTCTCGCGCGAGGCGACATCGGCCAGATCGGGGAAGCGGGCGTCCTGGTAGGCGTTCATCACGGCCAGGGGACGGCTGTCGCGCACCGTCTGGATAATGAAGCTGCGCACGCCGTCGCCCTCGCCGCCGTGGCTGGCCACCAGCACCAGGTGGCCGTCGTCGCCCATCTGGAAGATCGCGGCCCGGTCGGCCTGGGCCAGCTCGACGGCCTTCTCGGCGATCAGGCTCAGCACGTCGCGCAGGCCGATCTGCTCGGCGATGCTCTTCGAGACCTGCTGGAGCGTGGTCAGCTCGCGCAGCTTCTGGTGCAGGCGCTCGTCGGTCTGCTGGTAGAGCTGAGCGTTAGCGATGAAGAAGGCCAGCTCGCCGGCGGCCACCTCGACGAACGAGATCTCCTCCTGCGAGAAGTCGCGTGGGCCGATCGTCTGCACCGTGATCACGCCCTGGAGCTTATCGGCGCTGAACTGGAAGCGCTCGGCGCTGAAGAGCACGATCGGCACGGCCAGCATCGAGCGGAACGGCTCTTCGCCGAGCTGGGGCTCGACGTTGAAGCGCGACTCCTGCCAGACGTCGCGCACGGCGACGGGGTGGCCGAGCTGGGCCGCCCAGCCCGTGACCCCGTGGCCGAGGTGCGAGACCACCTGGCCGATCGCGGCCTTGTTGAGGCCGCGCGTGGCGCGCAGCACGAGCTCGTCGCGGTGCTTGTCGTACAGGTAGACCGAGCAGGCCTCGACGCCGACCACCTGGGCGACGGTCTCGACGACGGTCTGGAGCGAGGTGTCGAGGTCGAGGGTCGAGTTGGCGGCGGAGATGATGCGGTGCAGGCCGTCGAGCTCGGAGGCCCGGGCGAGCAGGCGGGCCTCCCACTCGCGGGTGCGCTGCTCCTCCTGGGCGGCGCCATAGGCGAGCAGCAGCTCGCTGACCACGGCGCCCTGCGACATCCTGAGCCGCTCGGCCAGGTTTAGGCCAAGTTCGGTGAGGACCTCGGCGGCGCCGCCCTGGGCATACCACACAGAGCCGATATGGCGCAGCCCGCTGATGCGGGCCTCGGGCATGGTCTCGGTCTCAAGCTCGACGAGCAGTTCGGAGATGCGGGGCCAGGTCTCGCGCAGGGCCGCCACGAGATCGGGCGGCTGCGATGTTACAACCTCGTACATTGCCATTGCCATAACCTCATGGCTTGATACCCAGATTATTATAAGAGATGATAGGCACAGGGCGCAACAAGCCGCGCCTGCTCGCGCGAGATACTCAGAAAGAACTATGGTACGATCCCCGTGAGCGCTGCGTCTGCTTCAATATGCCGCGAAAGGATTATAGATCTGTGATAGGGAAGATCTGTGTGGTGACGGGCGCCAGCTCGGGAATCGGGCGGGTGACCGCCCTCGATCTGGCGCGCCAGGGCGCGACGGTCGTCTTGATGGCCCGCAGCCGCGAGCGGGCCGAGGTCGCCCGCTCGGCGATCATCGCCCAGAGCGGCAATCCTCAGGTCGAGC
>JAAXUL010001184.1 GCA_013336035.1 Chloroflexales bacterium | reverse complement strand
ACCTGCCGGCGGGCACCTACCAGGTCGCCCTGGGCCTCTACACGCAGCCCGAAGGGGCCCGCCTGGCCCTCTGGCACGGCGAGCCCCTGGCCGGGGAGCTGGCGGGTCCCCACGCGATCAGCCTGCTCGCCTTCCGTGTCAGCGACGACGGGCCAACCGAGGTGCTGGCGCGGTAGGGCGCACGCTCTCTGGCGGGTCGCCCCGCAGGGCATCAGTATGCTCGGGCGAAGACCACCTGGCGCGTCGTCTCGCGGCCGGTGTAGACGCACGCGCCTGGGGTGCCGGGCTGCTCCAGTGGGATGCAGCGGATAGTCGCCCGCGTCTCGTCCTGGATGCGCTTCTCGTCCTCGTCGCTGCCGTCCCAGTAGGCCCAGGCGAAGCCGCGCTCGATCTGCTGCTTCAGCTCATCGTAGGTGCTGACGAAGGCGCTGCGCTCCTCGCGGAAGGCGAGGGCGCGCTGGAAGAGGCTGGCCTGGATCTCGTCGAGCAGCGCGCCGATGCGCTCGGTGAGGCCGGCCTGGGGGACGAAGCTCTTGCCCTCGCGGCCGGGGACATCGCGGCGGGCGATGGCCACGCTGCCCTTCTCGACGTCCTTGGGGCCGACCTCAATGCGCACCGGGACGCCCTTCAGCTCCCACTCATTAAACTTAAAGCCGGGAGTGAGGTTGTCGCGGTCATCGACCTTGAAGCGCAGACGGCCCTTCCACTCGGCGGTGATGCGGGCGACGGCCTCCATCACCCTGCCGCGCTCCGCGTCGTTCTTATAGATCGGCACGACGACGACCTGGGTGGGGGCGAGGCGGGGGGGGAGGACCAGGCCCTCGTCGTCGGAGTGGGTCATGATCAGGGCGCCGATGAGGCGGGTCGAGATGCCCCAGCTGGTCGTCCAGCAGTGCTGGACGGTGTTGCCCTGGTCGGTGTAGGTGATGTCGAAGGCCCTGGCGAAGTTCTGGCCGAGGTTGTGCGAGGTGCCGGACTGGAGGGCGCGACCGTCCTGCATCATAGCCTCGATGCAGTAGGAGCGCAGGGCGCCGGGGAACTTCTCCTTCTCGGTCTTGAGCCCGCGGATCACCGGGACGGCCATGACCTGCTCGGCGAAGTCGGCGTAGACCTCATGCAGAATTTTGAGCGTCTCGGCTTCAGCATCGGCTTCTGTGGCATGCGCCGTATGTCCTTCTTGCCACCAAAACTCCGCAGTGCGAAGGAACGGGCGGGTTCGCATCTCCCAGCGCATCACATTGCACCACTGGTTGTAGAGCAGCGGGAGGTCGCGGTAAGAGCGTATCCAGCGGCTGTAGAAGTGGCCAATAATCGTTTCGCTCGTAGGACGAATCACATACGGCTCGGCGAGCTCTTCGCCGCCAGCTCGGGTCACTTCAGCAACTTCAGGGGCGAAGCCTTCGACGTGCTCGGCCTCGCGCATGATGAAGCTCTTAGGAATTAAGAGGGGAAACTGCACATTGGAATGGCCAGTCTCTTTGATCCGGTCATCAAGCTCGCGCTGCATCATCTCCCAGATCGCCCAGCCGTTCGCCTTGACGACAATGCAGCCGCGCACAATCTCAGCCACCTCAGCCATATCGGCCTCGCGGACAATATCGAGGTACCACTGGTTATAGTCCTTGGCCCGCGTTGTGATCACATCCTTCGGCATGGTCGCTCCTCAGTCCTTGACATATCTTGCGAAACCGTGTAGCATCAGCGTATCTGGTAAAACGTTTGTTTCACCATGGTGTGCACTATGGCGATCATAGATCGAGACGACGTTCCTGGCAAGATTTGTTCAAGCAACGACTAGCGCCCGGGGTCGGCGGCGCAAGCGTTCGTGAGCGACGGGCGCTCTACGCCTACGCAGCCTCGCGCTGAGGCGGCCCTTCGTGGCGAGGCAGACCGCGCCGCGGGCTACCCGAGATCCTTCCGCAGCAGCTCGCTGGGCATGCCGACCAGGTCGGCCCACAGGGGGGTGCGGCTGACCACGTGGTAGCCAAGCTTGAGGTAGAGGTGGCGGGCGCGGGCGTTGCCGATGATGACGCGGAGCAGGGCGGTGCGGGCGCCGGCCTGGCGGGCATAGTCCTCGATCTGCTCCATGATCGCGGCGCCGACGCCGCGGCCGCGCTCGGGCTCGGTGACGACGACGCTGTAGACGAAGCACTCGTCGCGGCGCAGGGGCGTCTCGGCGACGAGGGCGCTGCGCAGCGTGGTGCCGAACAGGCGCAGGGTGTCGGCGATGCCGAGCGAGCGTGTGGCGACCGAGAGGACCCTGGGCGGCAGAGAGGTGAGGAGCTGGTCGCCCCAGAGGCGGACGCTGGCGCTGCCGATCGGGCTGTCGGCCGCGTCGACGGCGAGGAAGCGCCCGCGCACGCCGGCGAGCAGCTCGTGCTCGATCAGGTAGCGGAACAGACGCACCTGTCCGTCGCGGGGCCCGCGCAGGCCGCGGGGCACCTCGCTATGGTAGAGCTGGACAACGAGGTCAGCAAGGGCCTCAGCGTCAGCGGCCGTCGCTGGCCGCAGGGTGACCATCTCGGTCGCCATAGTTTGGAGGAGAGCCAGGCGGCCGGGGTATCCGACCGCCGGCCGCCCGGCTCTGGCTAGTGGCTGCTATAGGTCGCCAGGACCCCTCCGGCCTCGATGGTGGTGCCCACCTGGGCGCGGACCTCGCCGAGCGTGCCGGCGTGGGGCGCGGTGATCTCGTTCTCCATCTTCATCGCCTCGACGATAAAGAGGATCTGTCCGGCCTCGACCTGC
>JAAXUL010000386.1 GCA_013336035.1 Chloroflexales bacterium | reverse complement strand
GAACCTAACGTCGGCCGAGTTTTTCTTCCAGCAGGCGCTGAGCCTGGGCATCGACGATGCCCAGGCGTCGGGCGGCCTGGCTCAGACCGCCAACGCGCAGGCGTCGGGCGGTCTGGGCCAGATCGCTACCACTCAGTCGATCACCCAAGAGGCGCTGCGCGCCACAGCCGCGGCCCAGACCCGCGCCGCAGAGCTGCTCCGCCGCTGGCAGGCCGTCGAGGACGCGGGCAGCGCGCCCGAGCGCCAGGTGGCGCTTCTGGTTGCCCTCGAGAGCGAGGGGGTCGCCGCCGACCCGAAGGGTGTGCAGATCACAAAGCGCCTCTTCGATGCCCGTATGGGCTACGGCGATGATCTGCTGAAGCAGCAGCGCTTTATCGAGGCCCTCGCAATCTATGATCTCGCTGGCCTGAATGCCTCCGACGCCGACGCGGCGACGCGGCAGCGCGTGGCAGATAGCAAGGCGAACACATTCCTGCAGCAGGCTCAGTCGGCCCTTGACGCGCAGAGCTTTGTCCTGGCCGGCGAGTACGTCAACCGCGTCTTTACGCTGACGCCACCGCCGTCAACCGCCTTGCGCCAGCAGGCCGAGCTTCGCCTGACCGCTATCGCCGAAGCCAAGCAGACGCTTGATAACCGCGTTCGCCTGCAGCAGGCCTGGAGGGCTTACGACGACGCGCGTAATAATGGGCAGTGGTCGATCGCGCTTGGTGTTCTCGCAGACATCGTGAGCGTGGCAGGTGAGCAGCCCGACCAGAGCGCCTTCCCGCCCGATGAGAATGACTTGCGGCTGTACGACATCCCGCAGCTGCGCGCCGATACGCGCCTGCGCCTGGCCGCGGATCTGCTGGTCGGTGGCCAAATCGATGGCGCCAGAGCACAGTACGACGCGATCCTCGCTGACTCAAATGTCGATACCAAGATCAGGAGTCAGTCGGCTAGCGAAGAGGCTAAGCTACAGACGGTGAGCGATCTCTGGAGCACGGTGAACCGCGCGCGGCGAGATGGCCGTTGGAAGGATGTGGAGACAACCCTGCAGAAGCTGGCAACCATGGTCGGCGAGGGTGGGCGCAATCCTGTTCAGGGCCGGACGGTGGCCGCTCTGCGGCGCGAGGCCCAGCTGCAGACTGAGGCGGCGCGCCAGAGCCTGATCACCCCCAGCGCGCCTGTGGTCGCCCCGAGCGCGACCGAGGCCGCCCCGAGCGCGACCGTTGACGCTGGCCTCCCCACCGTCATGCCCACAGCTGACCCGAATGTGCTTCCTACAGCCGACCCTGGTGCGCCCCCAGCCGGGAGCGCCACACCAGCCGAGCCGGAAACCCCATCGCCGTCCGATGGCCAGGCGCCGGGGGGCGGCTCAACGCAACCCTGACGTGCTATTCTAGCCATAGCTATGCACTATGCCATATGAGATCTAAACGCGAACTACGGATCCTCGAAGAATTCCAGTATCTTCGAAACAAGCCCTACGACTGTAAGCTGCTGCGTGACTCGTACGGCGACTATATCAGGGTGAATGTTAATTATGATCAACCTAATGCGCTGGGGCATCAGCAATTTGTGATCTGGGTGCAGCTTGGCAATGATTACCCCAGACATATGCCTGGCCTGATAGTCGAGACGGTGAGCGTCAACGGGACCGCGCCCTCACAGCCGCTACCATTAGATGTAGACTCTGACCTGCGCATCAGATGGACCTCGGATTCCAAGCTTGACCGTATGATCGGCGACGTTATTCGAAAGCTGCAAGCTGGCGAGTATGCGCCGCTCAACGAGCCTCTGATGACGCCAGAGAACCTGGTCGAGGTTCACCTTCCTGTCGAACCCCCAAAGCCGCCCCCGTCCCGTCGCGCCGTGCCAGGCCGCCTGATAGCTGGCGCCGTTGGCCTGATCAGCGGCGCGCTGCTGATGTTTGGCTGGGTCCAGATCAGGGACGACCCCTGCGCTGATCTGAAGCGCGCGGCAATAGACGCCACCACGGCCGACGAGCAGATGCGGCTCTACGAGGCGCTCTACGCTGCCGGGGCGACGAACACCGGCCGCAGCTGCGTCGCCCTCTTCCAGGCGCCTAGACTCCTGGTGCAGCTGCACATGCAGGACGGCGAGCGGTTCGCCGCGTCCGGCCAGTACGACCGTTCGCAGGCGGCCTATCTGCGCGCGGCTGAGATAAGCGCGGCGCATAATCTCAGCGCCGAGCTGCGGGGGGCCCAGAAGGCGCTGAGCGACGCCCTATGGGCCGAGGCCGCCGACCAGTGGGCCAGCGGAACCGAGGGCAGCGAGAAGGCCCTGGACACCGCGGTGGCAACACTTACCATCATCCAGGCTCTCTACGAGAACGGCACCTTGCCAGAGGACCTGAGCCCCAAAGATAAGCCATTCCTTGGCGCGACAAGCCCTATCTCCGCCTCTCTTGCGCTCTACACAGTTCGCCTGCGCTGGGGCGATCTGCTCTACCAGCGGGCGCATGAGCGGACCACGACGGATACAGACCCGGCCGAGACCAGCGCTCTGTTTGCCCAGGCTACCGAGCAGTACGAGCAGGCAGGCAAGCTTCTGGAGTCGACGCCCGAGGCCGCGCGTGCGAGCCTGCTGGGCACCCTGGCGCGCGCGCGCCAGCTGATCCTCCAGCCCGAGGATCAGCCCCTGGGCGAGCTCCTCCCGCAGCTGGCCGCCGCCGAGCAGGCCCATCCTGAGCTCACCGATGCGGCGCAGCAGAAGATCGGGGCGACGCTGTTTGATGCCTATCTTGCCTACGGCCACCTGCTTATGCAGCGCCGCGGCTACGACGGGGTGGAAGCGGCAATAGCGCAAGAGAAGGCTGCCAGGGCCCTGATCGATAAGGGCATCAAGCCTGAACGGATCGAAGGCCTTCAGCAGGAGATTATGGCGACAAGCCCGTACACGTTTGCGATCGTGAAGGCGAACCCCGCGGACTGGCCAGAGACGATTAAGGCGCACCTGACCGAGGCAGACCTCAAGGACGACCCGAACCCGATGCTTATCGTCACAGGCGAGAGCGAGCTTAAGGTTATTCTGTACGTCGAGGATGATAAGATTGCGGAGCGGACGATCGGCCCCAACGGCGGCGCCGCTTTTACAATAAAAGACGGTCGTACGTATCGGATTGGGGTTGACGGCGACCTGACCGGCAACTCCTCAGGTGAGCTCGACTTCAGCAATCCAAATATGAGGTGTACGGTTGGCGTAGCCAGACGCTCGCGCTAATGGTGGCTAGTCGCGTAGCCGACGGTCACTAGATATGAGGACACATATGGCCAACTCGAACCAGCCGCCAGGCTCCGACGACCTGAAACGCAGCATCGCCGGCAATGATCCGGCCAGCAGCCTTGATGCGATCAAGCGGCGGCTGGCCATCGCCGCGGAGGTGCAGGTCAACTCTGAGGGCCGCTTGCTCACGCCTGATGACCCCCAGGCTGCGCCGCATAGCACAGCGGCACGCACGGTAGTGCGTCCGCAGCGCTGGTTCAGCTCGCGGCGTTTAGTCTGGAGGTAGGCATATGTCGCGCACGCAGATCAGGCCCAGCCACTGGCATAACCACACGTGGTATGTGCTGAACCCGGCCCGGCTCATCCTCGAGAAGCGGATCATGTCGGTGCGCTTCCCCCAGTTCCAGCTGCACCGCGATAGCACCAAGCTGGTCTGGTTCGGCTGGCTCATCACGAACCGCAACAACCGCTACGAGATCGCGCTCTACTACCCGGATAATTTCCCGGACGCTCCGCCGAAGGTCTACCCGCTCAACCCGGCGATCACGGTGTGGGAGAACGAGCGCGCCGGCCGGCTCATGCACCAGTATCGCGATGGCAGCCTCTGCCTATCGTACCCGGCTGACAAGGGCTTCGACCACGAAACCACCGCGGCGGATGTGATTGCGGTGTCCGCGGCGTGGCTCTTCTCGTATGAGACCTGGAAAGAGAGCGGGGTCTGGGCTGGGATCGAGGCCCCCCACGAGGAGTATAACCGCTAGATGCCCGCACCAACCCAGATCCACATCTCTGCCCAGCATGCCTTCGCCCGGATCGCCGCAGAGATGGCGAACAGCCAGGGTCAGGAAACCGGTGGCCTCCTTGTCGGGCGGTTGTTCGCCACCGCCGACGGGCCCACCCTCGTCGTCGTGGCTGCCTCTGGCCCAGGCCCGCGGGCGCAGCGCGACGCGCACTCTTTCGCCCCTGATGTCGACGACCACCAGGCGGAGCTCGAGCACTGGTGCCAGTTTTTTAGCGACTATGGCGTGGACTACGTGGGCGAGTGGCACTCGCATCACGCTGGCCCCGCCACCTTGAGCTCCGGCGATCTTCGTCAGGCCCGCGCTATCCTCGATGATCCAAGCTACTACCTGCCCGATGGCATCTGCCTGCCCCTCGCCACTCTGATCGATGGGCAGCTGACCCTGGCCAGCTACTACCTGGCGCGCGATGCGCAGACCCCCCAGCTTGTGCCCTACACGGTGATCAGCGACGATGTGCGCGAAGCGCTCGAGCGTTGGGGGCACAGCGAGCCCAGGCAGAAGATCCCATGATGCTGGTGACCATCTCCGAGGCGCTCCTCGACAGCCTTGCCGCTGACCCGTCTGGCGCTGGCTTGCTCTATGGCCGGCTGCGCGACAGCGGCGATGTCGCTCAGATCTATGGCCGCGACGCGACGGCGGGCGATCTGCTTGGCCACTGGCGCCGCCCAGCTGCCGAGGCGCCGCCGCCGGGGCCCGGCCTGCTCGCGCTGGTGCTCGCGCCCGCGCCCGGCGGGCCACCCACGGCCCAGGCCTACAGCGTTGGCCCTGATGGCCTGACCTCGGTGCCCTGTAGCGTTGTGCGGCCCCACCTCGACTATGGGCGGCGCCTGCACGGGCTCTTCGAAACCAGCCAGCTCGCCGGGAAGTGTGTGGCAGTGATAGGCCTGGGGAGTGGCGGCTCACTCGTCGCTACGATGCTCGCCCGCTGCGGCCTGGGCCGCATGCGCCTGGTCGACTTTGATCGGCTGGAGGTGCACAACCTCGCGCGTCACGCGTGCGGCCTCAGCGATATTGGTCGCTATAAGACGAGGGCGATGCGCGATCTGCTGCTCGAGATCTCGCCCCTGGTCGATGTGGAAACCTACGAGGTAGACGTGCTCGCCGACCCCGCCGCCCTCGCGCAGATTGTCGACGGCTGCGACCTGGTGGTGGCCGCCACCGACCGCGACGAGTCGAAGCTGGCGATCAACCGGGCATGCTGGCCTCGCGCCGTGCCTGTGGTCTACGGAGCCGCCTACAATCGCGCCTTTGGCGGTGATGTCTTCAGCGCTCGCCCGCCCGACGGCGCATGCTACGAGTGCTTTGTCACCGCGGTCACCGATCTGTATGGCCCGCCGCCCGCGGCAAGCGATACGTTTGGCCCGGCCTATCATGACCCGAGCCTGCTGCCCGACCTCATCGCCGAACCTGGCCTGGGCATCGATGTTGGTATGATCGCCCTGATCCTGGCCCGCGCCGGCCTGATGGCGCTCCTGCGCGGCGTGTCCACTAGCCTGCCTGACTTCCCCACCAACTGGGTGCTCTTCGGTAATCGCGCCGAGTGGATTTTTGAGCGGCCGCTCGAGAGTCTCTTCGTTGACATCCCGAAGCGGCAGGATTGTCCGGTCTGCAACTACGAGGGCTATGTGCTCAGCCGGCTAGGCCTGTCGCCCGAAGAGGCCCAGGCGGCTGCTCAGAAGATGCTCGACGCGTTGCCCAACGCCGATGAAACCAGCGCCGGTTAGGCGGCTGACCTGAGCGCACTCCTTTGATCGACCAGGGCGGCTGGCCGGTAGCAGCATTACTTCCGACATGGAGAGCGGGGCAAAGCGAACGTGAGCAACCATCAGTTCGACGATCAGGTGCCGCAGGACGAGAGCGGCAAGCAGGTGCCGCGTGGCGCGCGTGGGGCGGGCGCATGGCCATCAGATAAGACGGTTCCGCGAGGGATGTCGCCCCTGGCCTGGGTCGGCGGCGGCGTGCTGCTCGTCCTCGGGCTGCTGGCCGGCATCTTCGTCGCGCCGCTTTTTCGCGCCCCATCCGAGCCGACACCCACCGCTGGGCTGGCCTCTGAGGCGACGGCCACGCCGCTGCAGTCGGCTACAAGCGTGACCTCCACCTCAGATCCGAGCCCGTCCGCAACCACGCCCCCTGACCTGAACGAGCTCTACACTGCTGGCAGGGAAGCCGCGCAGGCGGGCGACTGGGAGCTTGCCGTGCGGTCATTCAGCTCGGTGTTTGCGGCAAATGCCGACTATAACGATATCAGGCAGCAGCTCACCGACAGCTATTATGGCTGGGGGGTGGCTCTCCTGCGCGAAAAGCAGCTCGATGAGGCACGCGATAAGTTTAACCGCGCCGCGGGGCTGTCGCCCGAGCACGGGCTTACCGCCCAGAAGAAGCGCTTGATCGGGCTTTTTGATCACGCCGAAGAGCTCTTCGGCAGGGCCAGCTATGATGAGGTGATCGCGACCCTGCTGCCCGAGGCCCCTATTGCCGAGGACTTCCCCCAGCTAACTGACCTGCTGCTGCGGGCCCATATCGAGTCTAGCCGGGCGCTTCTGAGCCAGACCCCGCCGGGCGCGGGCCAGGCCCAGGCGGCTCTGGCTACGGCCGCGGCATTGCCGAACCTCGACGACGCCCAGCGGGCGGTCGTTGGTGGCCTGCAAGCAGAGGTTGCGGCCCTTCTGCCGACCCCGACCCCATCGCCTGTTGCGCCACCCCCTACTCCTGTCCCGGCGAAAAAGCTGCGCATGGTGCGGGCCAACCAGAACGACACGCCCACGTGCATCTCGATCAGAGTTACAGGTATCTCTACGGCGGGATGGTATTTTATCGCCGACGCGCTACAGATCCGCGGCAATTTTGACACAGGGGGGAATGCGCGTAACTGCGACCTCGGCTACAACCAGGAGTTTTCGTTCACCATCTATAACGCCGATGGGCAGGCTGTAAAAGGGGGCGGGGGAGTTAGGGCGCGGGGCGGCGACATTTTTGTGGGTGAGTGGAAGTAGCGTATCGGCGGCGCGAAGAGTAGATACCCTTCGCGCCGCCCTGCTGCCGTCACCTGTAGACACCGTTGGCCGCGAGGATGCGGAGGCCCTCCAGGCGCAGAGTTGCGGGCAGCAGCGCCTGATAGATGCCGCAGTTAGGCGAGCGCACATCGGTGCGGCCCGTCGCCCGCAGCGTCAAGATCGGGCAGCCGCCGGCGCAGCGGTAGCGCCAGGCGCAGTCACGGCAGCCCTCCTTCTCGTCGACGCTGACATTGTGGACCGCGCCCGCGGCCATCAAGGCGATCAGATCCGTCCCTGGGGAGGCCTCCTGGGACTGGCCGAGGGCCATCTGGCACTGGGCGACGCGGCCTTCGTGCGTGATCAC
>JAAXUL010000022.1 GCA_013336035.1 Chloroflexales bacterium | reverse complement strand
CGACCCGCCCGGGCGCGACGTCGATGGCGAATATGTGCGCCTCCGCAATGATGGCCCCGCCCCCATCAACCTCGCGGGCTGGACTCTCAGCGACAGCCAGGCCAAGCACACTTTCACCTTCCCGCGCTTCACCCTGGGCCCTCGCGCCGAGGTGAGGCTCTGGACGCGCTCGGGCCACAACAATGGGGCCAACCTGTACTGGGGCAACCGCACCGCGATCTGGAATAACGAGGGCGATAGCGCCACCCTCAAGGACGCGACCGGCGCCGTCGTGAGCCGCTACGCATACGACGGGAAGAAGAAGTAGCGCTCGCTATCGCTGAGGCGAGAGATATGAGGCGTGAGGCCTGAGGCGGACCCTGCCGCCCGGGCTTCGCGCCTCACACGTTGTGTCCGAGGCTGGAACAAGATGGGCGCGGCCGGCGTTTATCTGTGTAGCACAGCCCGCGCCCCATCTGCCAGCCACCTGAACTTTGGTACACACATGACCGAGCTGAACCTCATCGGGACCACACTGGGCCGCTTCGAGATTCTCAAAGAGCTAGGCCGTGGCGGTATGGCCGTGGTCTATCAGGCCCGGCAGACCGACCTCGACCGCATCGTCGCCCTCAAGGTGCTGCCCCCCGCTCTGACCCACGACGCTAGCTATGTGGCCCGCTTCCACCAGGAGGCCCGCAGCGCCGCGAGGCTCGAGCACCCTCATATCATGCCGATCTATGAGGTCGGCGAGGCTGGCGGGCTCCACTATATCGCGATGAAGTATATCGCCGGCCGCACGGTCAAAGACCTGGTGCAGGACATGGGCTCGCTCCCGGTTCAGCAGGCGGCGATTATCCTGGCCCAGGTGGGCGACGCCCTCGACTACGCCCACAGGCAGGGCGTCATCCACCGCGACATCAAGCCCTCGAACATGATGGTCACCGAAGAGAGCTGGGTCTACCTGACCGACTTCGGCCTGGCCCGCGGCACGGGCGGCGGCGCGGGCCTGACGATGGCCGGCACGGTGATGGGCACCCCCGAGTATATGTCGCCCGAGCAGGCCCAGGGCTTGCCCAACGTGGGCCCAGCCACCGATATCTACGCCCTGGGCGTGGTGCTCTACGAGCTGCTGACCGGCGCCTTCCCCTTCAAGGCCGACACGCCGATGGGCATGCTGGCCGCACGCCTGCTCCAGGCGCCCACGCCGCCCCGCGACATCCGCGACGACCTGCCCACGGCGGTCGAGGATGTGGTGATGCGCGCCCTGGCCCGCAAGCCCGAGGCGCGCTTCGCGAGCGCCGCCACTATGGTGGACGCCCTGCGCGTGGCCGCCGGGATCGGTAGCGCCGACCCGACCCGCCCCGCCACCCCTATCGCCGGCATGCCCGCCCTCGGCGCCACCCTCGTGGCAGCGCCGCAGCCGCCCGCCTTCGTCGTACCGACACCCCCGTCCAACCCGCCCTATGTGCGGCAGGCAGCCCCGCCCCAGGTCACGGTGCCCGCGAGCGCGCTTCCGCCCCTGCCCGGCGCTCAGATGCCGCAGGGCGCCGCGGGCGTCGCGGCCGGCCCGCCGGCCGCCACAGCGCCGCGCAGGGGGCCGAGCAACCTGACTGTGATCCTCGCCGCGCTGGGCGTAGCCGTCCTGGCGTGCGTCGGCCTGTTCGCCGCCCTCGCGATCCGGGGCGACCCCGGCCCCAGGCCCGTCAGCACACCAGCGGTCAGCGACGACGTGCGGGCGCTGGTCGATCAGGCAGACCAGGCTCTGGGCGATGAAAAGGGCCTGGCTGTAGCGATCAGCCGCTACCGCAAGGCCCTCGAGCTAGCCCCGCGAGACCAGCTGGTCCTTGCGAGGCTGGCCCTGGCCACCAACGCCAGCGGAGACTGGCCCGCGGCCGAAGAGTACGCCAACCAGCTGATCGACGCCCCCTCAAGCAGCGACAGCCAGATCGCCCTCGGCTATGCCCTCCTGGCCGACGCCCTGGCCTCGCAGGGCGATATGACGGCCGCCCTGGCCGAGATCCCCAAGGCGATCAAGAGCGACAAGACCCTGGCGCTCGGGCACGCCATCAACTCGAACCTGCTCGCCAGCCGCGCCCTGGCCATCAGCGACACCGCCGAGATGGACGGCGCTATGGAGAGCCTGGACAGGGCGGTGGATAGCCTGGACGACGAAGAGCCTCTGGTGCAGGCGCTGACCCGCCACGCCCTCGGCTACACCTTCGGCAAGGAGTACCAGCTTAGCGGCGACGACGCCTCGCTCCGCCAGAGCAAAGAGCAGTACCAGGCAGCCATCGACATGGTGCCGGGCGCCGGGCTCTTCCGCGCTAACCTGGCCTCTCTGCTGTCCCTGGATGAGGACTACGACGGAGCCCGCGACGGCTTCGCCGAGGCCCTCGACGCTGGCTACGCTCCGGCCCAGGCGGATATCGGCTGGATGTACTACGACGAGGGCGAGACGGAGCAGGCCGAGCAGGCCTTCGACCAGGCCATCGCCCTGGCCCCCGCCTCACCCGAGGGCTACTACGGCAAAGGCCGGCTACGCTACGACGAAGAGGACTACGATGGCGCGATCGATCTGCTGGCCCAGGCCGTCGAGCGCAACCCCCGCGGCCCCGCCCTGCAGGGCTGGCTCGGCGAGGCCTACTTCTGGAAGGGCTTCTACAGCGATGACCAGGCCGCAGCGGACGAGGCCTTCGCCCAGGCCACGGCGGCCTACAATGCGGCCATCGAGCGCGACGACCGCTACGCCTTCGCGGTGAGCGGCCTGGCCTGGACGCTACAGCACCAGGAGCAGTACGAGCAGTCGGTGGCGATGTTCGAGCGGGCTATCAAGCTCGAGCCCGACCGCGCGGCCAACTATGACGGGAAAGGCTGGAGCCTGTTCAACCAGGGCAGCAACGAGGAGGCAGAGGGCGCGTTCCGGGCCGCCCTGGAGCAGGATGATAGCTACGCCGATGCCCACTATCACCTGGGTCGAGTCCTTGAAGAGCAGGGGCACGCCGAAGAGGCCCGGGCGGAGTACCAGCGCACCCTCGATCTGGACGAAAGCTACAGCGCGGCGCAGGAGCGGCTGGACAACCTGGGCGAGTAGCCGCGCCGAAGAGCCGGAAGTGCGTGTATGATGTAGGGCGCAGCTAAGGGCTGCGCCCCTTACGTGTGAGCACCAGATACCCCATGACTGAACGCCTGCATCTGATCCTGATCGGCCCGCCCGGCGCGGGGAAGAGCACTGTGGCGGGGCTGCTCGTCAAGCGCCTGCCCCTGGACGTGATCGCGACGGGCCAGCGCCTGCGCCAGGAGATCGCGGCCGACACGCCCATCGGTCAGACGATCAAGTCCCTGCTTGAGCAGGGGCACTTCGCGCCCGACACCCTGATGGACCGCCTGATGCGCCAATGGCTGCACGAGGTGCCCGCCGACCATGGGTTTATCCTCGACGGCTACCCGCGCAACCCCGAGCAGGCCGTCGCCCTCGAGGGTATGCTGGCCGACGAGCGCCGGCCCCTACAGGCGGCGATCGCCCTTGAGCTCGACGACGCCGAGGCCGTGCGGCGCCTGGGCGGGCGGCGCCTCTGCCGCTGGGCCGGCGAGGCCTTCACCCTGCACACCGCCGATGCGGCGGCTGTGGCGCGCTGCGCCGCGCTCGGCGGCGTGCTCGAGGTCCGCGACGACGACCACCCCGAGGTGATCCAGGAGCGTATGCGGGTCTACCAGCGCGAGACCGAGCCCCTCCTCGCCTTCTATACTGAGTGTGGCCTGCTGGCCCGCGTCGACGCCAATGGCTCGCCCGAGGAGGTCGCCGAGCGGGTGCTGGCCAGGGTGCTGGGGCGCAGAGGTTGACAAAAGCTGTGCGTAACATTTACAATTAAGGAGGCAGTGCAAGAGGATAGGCGCGCTGTGTCGCGCCACGGAGCAGAACATGATCGAGCGTGCCAACGCCTTCGACTTCTACGGCCCGCGCTCGCTAGTCGGCCCCGCGCTGAAGGCCGGCGACCACGCCCCTGACTTCGCGCTGGTGGACAGCCGGCTGAAGATGGTGACGATGGCGACCTTCAGCGGTAAGCCGCTGCTGATCAGTGTCGTGCCCTCGCTCGACACCGGCGTCTGTAGCAAGCAGACGCTGCACTTCAACGAGCAGGCGGCCGCCCTGGCCGAGCGGGCCGGCTTTGTGACCGTCAGCGCCGACCTGCCCTGGGCCCAGGCCCGCTGGTGCGGCAGCAACAACGCCAGCCATATGCAGACCCTCTCGGACCACCGCGAGCTCAGCTTCGGCCAAAGCTACGGCACCTACGTGCGCGATTTCCGTATCGAAAGCCGGGCAGTCTTTGTGCTTGACGCCGAGGGCGTGATCCGCTACGCCGAGTATGTGCCCACCGCAGGCCAGGAGCCGGACTACTCGGCGGCCCTCGCGGCGCTGCGCGCGGCCATCGGCTGACCTGGGCGCCCGCCAGCGCACAGCGCGGGATGTGAGATAGGCCGGGGGCCGGTGCAGCCCGGCCTATTGTTTTGCCCCCAGGGATACGGGTGGCCTGCGTCGGGCGCGCCTTTGTGGCGCCGGGCGACCGGCAGCGTGAAGTCGGGCAGGCTCGCCTCGGGCATGCCGAGGCGCTGCGGCGTGGGCGCCACGAAGCGGGGGCGCCCCTCCGTGGTGGGGCAAGGGCCGGCTCAGCGCAGCAGCGCAGAGCCCGCGCCGAGCGCCGCCGCGAGGGCCGGGGTGTCGGCGAGCCTGGTAATGACCGCCGGCACAGCCGGCGTGCTCGAGTGCTCCTGGAGCTTTAGCTGATACCACTCGGCATCGTGCCAGGCCCCCCGTTTGTAGGCCACGGCGCGATACACCCCCACGGGCTGGAAGCCGAAGGACTGGTGCAGCCTGGCGCCTGACTCGTTGGGCAGGGTGATCCCGGCGAAGGCATTGTAGTAGCCCTGGAGCCGCAGCAGATCGAAGAGCGAGGTGTAGAGCGCCCGCGCCACCCCGCGCTGCCGGTGCTGCTCGTGGACGTAGACCGACACCTCGACCGACCACTGATAGGCCACGCGCACCCGGTGCGGGGTGGCGTAGGCATACCCAGCCACCACGCCGTCGAGCTCGCAGCTGAGCCAGGGCATCCGCTCAAGGGTCTTGTTGATGCGCTGCCGCAGCTCGCTCACTGTGGGCGGGGTGAGCTCAAACGAGAAGTTTGTCTGGGTGACGATAGGGGCGTAGATTGCACGAATCTGGTTGGCATCATGCTCGGTTGCCAGCCTGATGAGAGCTGCCATGCGCGCATTCCTTCGTTCAAGCGCTCGCCTGCGACGATCATAAGAGCTGTGTATCCGCTTGTCAAATCTGGGGTTGCCGTGGCAGTGGCCCTGACCGGGTATTGTAGCTAAGGTCAAAGCTTTTTATAAGAAAGAATATTCCGCGCAAAATGGACAAGTCACAACGCTGGATCAGGCCTGGCAACCGCATAATAATACACACCTTTCCCCATGGCACAATCTGGTACGTGAGCGTAGCAAGGCGGCGCAGCCGTTGCTTTGCCCAAGAAGGGACGCCTCATGAGCCCAACCGCGTTGCGCACTGGCAGCCGGGTCATCCTCTCGCTCGAAGGTTTGCAGCAGCTGATCGACGTGCTGCGCCGTCAGGACTATCAGGTCATCGGCCCGACTATCCGTGATGGCGCCGTCGTCTACGCCGAGGTCGAGTCGCTGGCGGATCTGCCGGCCGGCTGGACTGACGAGCAAGACGCGGGGAGTTACCGCCTGCGCCGGCGGGCCGACGAGGCCCTGTTCGGCTACAGCCTGGCCGCGCAGTCGTGGAAGCGGCTGCTGCACCCGCCGCGGCGCCGCCTCTGGCGGGCCGAGCGCCCCGCCGCGGGCGGCGACTTTGCCTTTGTCGAGGAACAGCCGGAGCTCCCCCGGCGCGCCTTCCTCGGCGTGCGCTCGTGCGAGCTGCGCGCGATCGCGATCCAGAACACCGTGTTCACCCGCGGGCCCTTCACCGACCCGCTCTACAAGGCCATCCACGACTCGACCTTTATCGTCGCCGTCAACTGTGGCCACGCCGGCGGGACCTGCTTCTGCACCTCGATGGGCACCGGCCCGCGCGCGCGCGCGGGCGCGGGCTTTGACCTGGCCCTCACCGAGCTGATCGACGAGGGCCGCCATGTCTTCCTGGTCGAGGTCGGCTCGACCCGGGGCGCCAGAATCATGCGCGAGGTGCCCCGCGACCCGGCCGAGCCCGCCGATCTGGAGGCGGCGGAGCGGGTCTTCGCCCAGACCGCCGCGTCTATGGTGCGCGCGCTGGACACCAGCGGGATCAAGGAGTTCCTCTACGCGAACGCCGACCACCCGCGCTGGGACGATGTCGCCAACCGCTGCCTCGCCTGCGGCAACTGCACCACCGTCTGCCCCACCTGCTTCTGCACCACCGTCGACGATACGACCGACCTCAGCGGGCGCGTCGCCGAGCGCTGGCAGCGCTGGGACTCGTGCTTCACCCTCGACTTCTCCTACATTCACGGCGGCAGCGTGCGCGGCAGCGGCCGCGAGCGCTACCGGCAGTGGCTGACCCACAAGCTCGCCGCCTGGATCGACCAGTTCGATAGCTCGGGCTGCGTCGGCTGCGGGCGCTGTATCACCTGGTGCCCGGTCGGCATCGACCTCACCGAGGAGGTGCGCGCGATGTACGCAAACGACTCCACCGGCGCCCAGACCTCGACCCTGAATATTGTCTAAACTCGCCCTGGCAGGCGGATCATACCCAACGGAGGAATCTATGACGGCGATTGTCGCCTCTTCCCCGACGAAGAACCTGCCTGATCCGATGCTGCCCCGGCCCTTTCGGGTGCAGCGCGTGCGCAAAGAGAGCCAGGATACTTTTACGCTGGAGCTTGAGCCTGCCTCGGGCGAGGGGGGCTACCCCTTCGCCGCAGGGCAGTTCAACATGCTCTACATCTACGGCGTGGGCGAGGTGCCGATCTCGATCAGCGGCGACCCCACGAAGCCACACCGCCTCGTCCACACCACCCGCGCCGTCGGGGTGGTGACAAGCGCGATGCGCCAGCTCAAGCGTGGCAACATGCTCGCGGTGCGCGGCCCCTTCGGCAACAGCTGGCCCGTGGTCGAGGCCCAGGGCAAGGACGTGATCATCGTCGCGGGTGGGCTTGGGCTGGCCCCCGTGCGCCCGGCCCTCTACCACGTGCTGGCCCACCGCGAGAAGTACAACAACGTCGTGCTGCTCTATGGCACGCGCACGCCGCTCGACATCCTCTACCGCCGCGAGATCGAGGGCTGGCGCTCGCGCTTCGACGTCGATGTCCACGTGACCGTGGACCGGGCGATCCACCCCTGGCGCGGCAACGTCGGCGTCGTGACCCGCATCATCCCCAAGGCGCCCTTCGACCCCACAAGCTCCCTGGCGATGATCTGCGGCCCCGAGGGGATGATCCGCTTCACCGTGATCGAGCTGGAGAAGCGCGGCCTGTCCCCGGAGAACATCTTCATCTCGATGGAGCGCAACATGAAGTGCGCGATCGGTTTCTGCGGGCACTGCCAGTGGGGGCCGCACTTTATCTGTAAGGACGGGCCGATCTTCTCGTATGAGGAGATCAAGCCGTTCTTCGGGCGAAGGGGGCTGTAGCATGGCCGACAGGCAGAAGCCAAAGCTCGCGGTCTGGAAGTTCGCCTCGTGCGACGGCTGCCAGATGAGCCTGCTCGACTGCGAGGACGAGCTGCTCGCGGTCGCCGACGCTGTCGAGATCGCCAACTTCCCCGAGGCCTCGCGGGCTGTGGCGAAGGGCCCCTACGATATATCGCTGGTCGAGGGCTCGATCACCACCTCTCACGACGCCGAGCGCATCCACCAGGTGCGCCGCGTCTCGAAGTACCTGATCACCATCGGCGCCTGCGCCACCTCGGGCGGGATCCAGGCCCTGCGCAACTTCACGGATCTCAAGGGCTTCGTCTCCTACGTCTACCAGTCGCCCGATTTTATCTCGGCCCTGCAGAAGTCGACCCCCATCGCCGACCACGTCTTTGTCGACTTCGAGCTGCGCGGCTGCCCGATCAACAAGCACCAGCTGCTCGAGCTGATCAGCGCGCTGCTCCACGGCCGCCGCCCGGCGGTGCCCTCGCACAGCGTCTGCGTCGAGTGCAAGCAGCGCGACACCGTCTGCGTGCTGGTCACCCAGGGCCAGCCCTGCCTCGGGCCGGTGACCCACGCCGGCTGCGGCGCCCTCTGCCCGAGCTATAACCGCGCCTGCTACGGCTGCTACGGGCCGATGGAGTCGCCCAACACGGCCTCGCTAGCCACTCAGCTGACCCAGCTCGGCTTCGCCCAGCCCGAGATCGTGCGCCTGTTCCGCGGGATCAACGCCTACGCCGAAGCGTTCCGAAAGACGAGTGAGGCCCATGAAAACGGACAATAGGGTGATCAAGGTCGACTACCTCGCCCGCGTCGAGGGCGAGGGCGGCCTGCATATTAAGCTCAAGGGCGACACGGTGACCAGCGTGCAGCTGCGCATCTTCGAGCCGCCGCGCTTCTTCGAGGCCTTCCTGCGCGGGCGCGACTTCCGCGAGGTGCCGGACATCACCGCGCGCATCTGCGGCATCTGCCCCATCGCCTACCAGATGAGCTCGATCCACGCCCTCGAGCAGGCCTGTGGGGTGCACGTCGAGGGGCAGCTGCGCGAGCTGCGGCGGCTGCTCTACTGCGGCGAGTGGATCGAGAGCCACGTGCTGCACTTCGCTATGCTCCACGCCCCCGATTTCCTGGGCTACCCGGACGCGATCGCGATGGCGAAGGACCACCCCGAGATTGTGCAGAAGGCCCTCAGGCTGAAGAAGGCCGGCAACGATATCGTCAATGTCGTGGGCGGCCGCGAGATCCACCCGATCAATGTGCGCGTCGGCGGCTTCTATAAGCTGCCGACCAGGCGCGATCTGCAGCGCCGGCTGAGGAGTCAGATCGAGGAGGCGCGCCAGATCGCCCTGGAGGCCGTGAGCTGGACGGCCTCGCTGCCCTGCCCTGACTTCGAGCAGGACTACGAGTTCGTCGCCCTGCGCCACCCCGACGAGTACCCGTTCAACGAGGGCCGTCTGGTCTCGAACAAGGGGCTGGATCTGCCCGTGAGCGAGTACGAGACCTACTTTGCCGAGGAGCACCTGGAGCACTCGAACGCGCTGCACTCGCACACCAGGGCCCGCGGCGCCTACCTCGTCGGCCCGCTGGCCCGCTATAGCCTGAACTTTGACCGGCTCTCGCCGGGCGCCCAGGAGGCGGCCCTGGCCGCCGGGCTGGGCCGCGAGTGCCGTAACCCCTTCAAGAGCATCGTCGTGCGCGCCGTCGAGACGCTCTATGCCTGCGATGAGGCCCTGCGCATCCTCGACAGCTATGAGCAGCCCGCCCAGCCCGTGGTGCCGGTTGAGCCGCGCGCCGGCACTGGCCATGGCTGCACCGAGGCGCCCCGCGGCATTCTCTACCACCGCTACAGGATCGATGAGGCGGGCAGCGTGCTCGATGCCCGGATTGTCCCGCCGACCTCGCAGAACCAGCGCACGATCGAGCACGACCTGTGGCAGTTCGCGGAGCGCAATCTCAGTCTGCCCGATGACCGCCTCACCTGGCAGTGCGAGCAGATTGTGCGCAACTATGACCCGTGTATCTCGTGCGCGACCCACTTCCTCAAGCTGTCGCTGGAGCGAGCGTGAGCATGCGCAGCCGTGGGGGGCGACGATCAGCAGGCGGGGCAGCGCGCGGGGGCGCCGCCTCGTCCCTGCTTATCGGCGTCGGCAATCGCTGGCGCGGCGATGACGGCGCCGGGCCGGCCGTGTCCCGCCTGCTGCGCCGGCGCCAGGGCGGCGCCGCGGCCCCGCTCCGGATCAGCGAGGCCGACGGGGGCGGCCTGGGCCTGATCGAGGCCTGGGCCGGCGCCTCCACGGTCTTCCTGATCGACGCGGTCTGCTCCGGCGAGGACCCGGGGACGATCCACCGCTTTGAGCCGGGGGCCCAGCCGCTGCCGGCGGCGCTGTTTCGCCACTCGACCCACGCCTTCGGGGTCGTCGAGGCGGTCGAGCTCGCGCGTGTGCTCGCGCGGCTCCCCCCACGTCTGATTGTCTACGGTATCGAGGGGCGGCAGTTCGCCCCCGGCGCCGCCATGAGCCCCGAGGTTGAGCTGGCGACCCGCATCCTGGCCTCCCAGCTCTGGCACGAGCTTATAGGGTTCATAAAAGAATAGCGTCCCCCGGGTGCGCGGCCTCGCCCGGCGGCTGAACCCGCGGGCTGGCGACTTCGAAGCCGGCCTGCGCCGACGCCGGCAGGCCGCGTAGACGACCTTCGTACCTGCTAGCCGAGGGGTTTAGCACCATCACGAGAGAGACGATCACGATCCCACCGTGGTCAGCACGCCGACCATCGTCGGCGTGCCGTTCTGGGCGATGAGGCTCTCGGCGGCGGACGCGAACGCGGCCCGCTGCGCGTCGCTGGTGGCTGCCGCATACGCTCGCTCGCGTTGGGGGGGATATGTCCCGCGTGTGTTGTCCGAACAATGGCACGCCAGAAGCCCGGCCCAGCGCGGGGCCGCCCCACAACACACTGCCCGCCTCAGTTGAGGCGGGCAGTGTGTTAAAGCTGGATTGTGGCGCCGTGCGGCTCAGGCTGTGCGACGGGCCGAGCTAGCGGGGATCGCCCCGGCGCTATGGCCAGCGGCCTTATCGGCCGGCGCTGCGGGGAGGACGAGCCAAGAGGCAACGATCGCAACGAACAGGATGAGCGCGATAATCAGTTCCATGGAGATCCTCTTCACAAGCTCAGAGAACGCTGCGCCACAGAGATTAGAACTGGTAGGCTGTCTCACCCTGCTAGATGCGACCGAGGCTTTCGGCCTACTCTTCGGGCGAGACGCTGGTGTTTGTTCAGTACCGTAAGGACACTTTGAGTATAGGGCACGCCACAGCTGGGCGCTACGGACACAGCATACAAGCCGGGGCGCCATCAGGTTGGATGCTCTGCACAAGCTCGGCTCTGGGGACGGCCCAACGGGCACGCGTTGTGGCGCTCCGCCCCGCGCAGCCGCGTCGGGTCCTCTGTCCACCCTCAAAAGGCCCTAGGAGCCGACCCGGCGATGTTGACCGGGCCCGGCCCTTAGGCCTATAATCGGCATAGTGGTCCGGCAGCGTGCGCCCGGCGGACAAGGGGTCGCGAGGTTCCACCAACTCTATGACTCAGCAGATCGACCGCCAGCGCCGCCCCCGCGCGGCCACCGCGCTCGGCTGGCTCTTGATCGTCCAGGGCCTCCTGGCGCTCGCCATCTTCGGCGCGCTGCTCGCGGTGCTGCTCGCCGTCCAGACCGGCGCCCTCGTCGTCGACCTGGCCAAGTTGTCGGACCCGGCCGACCGCGGCCCCGTCCTGCTCTCGGCAGGCGCCGGCCTGGCCGGCGTCTTCAGCCTGGTCAGCGGGGTGGGGCTGCTGCGCCTGCAGGCCTGGGCCTGGCTCCTGGCGCTGATCACCCAGGGCGTGCTGCTGCTGGTGGCGCTGATCGACTACTGGCTCGGCAGCCCCGACTACCTGACGCTCGCCCTCGGCGTCGTGCAGGTGTACCTACTGAACCGGTCCGATGTGCAGCAGGCCATCAGGGCCGCCGGCCCGCACACCGCCGAGGCGCTGCCCTCGCCTCCTGCCGCCGTGCCTGAGCCTACGGACGCCGTATGAGCCCGCTCACCGACGCCGACCTCGCCCTGGTCCGCCGCTTTGAGCCGGTGCTCGCGTTCACCCACGGCGAGCAGTTCTACCCGATGGACGTCGAGCGCTACATCGCCGCGGCCGCCCTCTGCGTCCGCCGGCCCGACGGGGCCGTGACGGTGCTGGTGCCGCGCGGTGAACTGACTGTGGAGCGGCTGATCGAGCCGCGCACGGTCGCCCCCGGGTCGATCCTGTACCTGCACTTCGTCAAGCCGTTCGGCGCGGCCCAGGCCCTCGCGTTTCGCAGCAGCTCGAGCCTGCACACCTTTCGGCCGGGCCGCGGGCGGCTGGCCCGCGTCGGGCTGATCTCGCGGCTCGGTGACATGCTGTTCTTCGCCGCGTCGGTCGTGCGCGGGCGCACCCCCGGCGGCGCGGCGGCGGCGGCGGCCGTGCGCTATCAGGCCGAGCAGGCCCACGATGAGCACTACTGCTACTACGCCCGCGTGGTGCGCCAGCACGGCTACCTCGCCATCCAGTACTGGTTCTTCTACGCGTTCAACGACTGGCGCTCCTCGTTCGACGGAGTCAATGACCACGAGGCTGACTGGGAGCTGGTCACGGTCTATCTGGACGATGGGCCGGAAGGGCCGCCGCGGCCCGTCTGGCTGGCCTACTCGTCCCACGAGTTTCGCGGCGACGACCTGCGGCGGCGCTGGGACGACCCCGACCTCAGGCGGGTCGGTGAGCACCCGGTGGTCTTCGTGTCCGCCGGCGCGCACGCCAACTACTTCTTCGCCGGCGACTACCTGCCGAGCGTGCCGCTGCCCTACGCCGATCGGCTCTTACCGATCTGGCAGCAGGCCCAGCGGATCTGGCAGCGCCTGCTCGGCCAGCCCGCGGCCGAGCCTGCCCGCAGCGTTGGGCTGCTCGCGATCCCTTTCGTAGAGTACGCG
This sequence comes from Chloroflexales bacterium, assembly GCA_013336035.1. Taxonomy (GTDB): domain Bacteria; phylum Chloroflexota; class Chloroflexia; order Chloroflexales; family Chloroflexaceae; genus CAIWXH01. The sequence goes on along the minus strand of JAAXUL010000022.1, from coordinate 10,106 downwards.
CGCGGCGACGGGCTGCGCGTCGGCTCCGAGCAGGCGAAGGAGTGGCGGGCGCGGTTTCTCCAGGCCACCCCCGGGCATCCCGAGCCGCCCTGGCTGGACAGCTTCCGCGGGTGCTGGGGGCTGGTCACCGGCGACCCGCTCGCCGGTGAGGATGGGCCGGCCCGCCCGAAGTACCATCGCGATGGGACGCTCTTGGACTACTGGTACAACCCGGTGGGCTGGTGCGGCCTCGACGCTGTGCCGCCGCCCCACCGCGAACGTGACGCGCTCGAGGAGCGGCTGGCCCAGATCCGCCACGCCGTCGCCGAGCAATCGGCGCAGGTCGAGCGCCAGGTCTGGGCGCGGATGGCGCTGGAGCGCGAGCTGCTGGTGCTGCGCGGGCTGCCGGACATGGCCTGGCGCGCGGCCCGCGTCGCCGCCGACCTGCGCGCTATGAACAAGTCTCTCGCGGCGCAGAAGCTGCAGCTGGCGGCGAGCGAGCAGGCGATCAGGCCGCTCGAGCGGGCGGTCGCCTGGCCCGGCGGCCTGAGCCCGGGCGACCCGCGCGCCCACCTGCGCTCCCCGCAGCTGCCCTTCACCCCCGCCGAGGTCCGGCTGAGCGCGCTCGCCGAGGGCTGGAGCGCGGTGAGCGTCAGCGTCGTGCTGCTCGGGACGGTCGTGCTCAGCCTGCTAAACCTGCGCTGGCAGATCGGGCTGCTGGCTATGTTCGGCATCTACACGTTCGTCGAGGCGCTGTTTCACCGGCGGGTCGCCCGGCTCGTCCAGGCTCTGGTGACGGCGCTGGCGCTTGTCGCCGCGGCGGTGCTGGCCTACACGTTCGCCCGCCCGCTGGCAGTCGCGCTGCTGCTCGGGCTGGGCGTGCTAGTTGTCGTCGATAACCTGCGCAAGCTGCGCCGCTGAGCGGCCGACGAGGCCCTGTGGCGCTGCGCCACCGGCCGGGGCGCAGCGCCTCGCTTAGCTACCCCGGCCTAATTGGTGGCAGGCACGCTTGCCAGGTGGGCCAGGCTCTCTAGCTCGGCCTCGATCGCGGCCAGCTCGGCGGGCGTGCCCTGCACCTTGGGGCCGGTGAACCACTTGTTGGCCGAGAGCAGCCACCAGCCGCCGGAGAAAGCCAGCACCACGCCCACCGCCACCGGCGCGTAGTTGAAGCTGGTGACGGTGATCGGGCTCAGCTGCGGCAGACAGAACAGCACTACGATGAAGACCACCCAGGCCACCGCGATCCAGCCCACGAGCTGGCTCCAGCGGCCCAGGTGCCAGGGCCCGCGCTGGAAGGAGTCGCCGGCGCGCAGCCGCAGGTAGACCGGGATGATGTAGGAGATGTAGAGCCCGATCACGGCGATCGAGGTGACCGCGGCATAGGCCGTGGCGTTCCAGAGGTAGGGCAGGCCGAGCGCAAAGGCGAAGGCCACACAGAACCAGATCGAGTTGGTCGGCGTGCGCGTCTTCGGGTTGATGCTGTGCCAGAGATCCGAGCGGGGCACGGCGCCGTCGCGGGCGAAGGCGTAGAGCATACGGCTGTTAGCCGTCACCGAGGCCATGCCGCAGAAGAACTGGGCCCCGATCACGATCAGCAGCAGCAGCACGCCGCCGACCGGCCCAACCGCGTCGAGGAAGATCTGCACCGGCGGCACCCCCGTGGGCGTGGCCAGCACCGCGCTATAGTCCTGGATCGCGAAGGTGAGTCCGATCAGCAGCACCCAGCCGGCGACGAGCGAGACCACGATCGAGCTGACGATGCCGCGCGGGCCGGCGACCGACGCGCCGATCGTCTCCTCGGTCATGTGGGCCGAGGCGTCAAAGCCGGTGAGCGTGTACTGCGCCAGCAGCAGGCCGATCAGGAAGACGTAGATGCCGGCGCCGGAGAAGTCGAAGCCGGTGTTGTTGACGAAGTGGGTGAAGACGAAGCTCGGGCTCTGCAGCTGCGGGGCGCCGAAGAGCACGGCGGCGACGATCACCAGCACGCCCACAATGTGCCACCAGACGCTCAGGTCGTTCAGGAAGGCCACCAGGCGGATGCCGACCGTGTTGAGCAGGCCATGGGCCACGAGCACGATCCCGTAGATCAGGATGATCAGCGGCGGGGTCGGCGCGATGCCTATTGTCAGGTTGAGCAGGGCCCCGATGAAGCTGGCCAGGCCGAAGTCGATGCCGGCCGTCACCGCGATCTGGCCCAGCAGGTTAAACCAGCCGGTGAACCAGCTCCAGGCGGCCGGGTTGCGCTTCGCCAGGCGCGCGGACCAGAAGTAGAGCCCGCCCGCGGTCGGGTAGCTCGAGCAGACCTCGGCCATGGCCATGCCGACCAGGGTCACGAAGACGCCCACCAGGGGCCAGCCGATGGTCATGGCGACCGGGCCGCCGGTGTTCATGCCAAAGCCGAACAGGGTCAGACAGCCCGAGAGGATCGAGATAATCGTGAACGAGACGGCGAAGTTGGAGAAGCCGGACATGCGCCGCTTCAGCTCCTGGGCGTAGCCAAGCTCGTTCAGCCGCTTGCGGTCGTGGTGCTCCTGCTGCGAGAGTTCCTGCGCCATGATGGCCCCCTGCTAAACGCTGCGATGGTCGATCCGGTATGGGCGTACTGGTGGGGGCGACGCTGCCGGGTTCCATCGTGGAAAGGGGGTCTGGACTGATAATCACTCGGCCAGGTAGGCGCCCGCGTCGTGGTCGGCGCGCTCGTCCTTGAGGGCGACGCCGGTCAGCTTCAGACGGCGGGCCTGGCTCATCAGGTAGACCAGGGTCTGGCAGGCCTCGGCGTAGCTGAGGCCGCGCGGGTGGATATTCGAGATGCAGTTGCGCTCGGCGTCGCTGCGGCCGGGGCCCGGGGCATAGGTGAGGTAGACCCCGAGGCTGTCGGCGACGCTGAGGCCGGGCCGCTCGCCGATCAGGATGGCGGACTGCTCGGCGCCGAGGATCTGGCCGATCTCGTCGGCCAGGGCGACGCGGCCCTGGTCGGCGACCACCACCGGGGCCAGGCGCCAGCCCATATCGCGCAGGGCATCGTAGGCCAGGCGCAGCAGGGGCAGCGCGTGCTGGTGGGCCGCCAGGGCCGAGAGGCCGGCGGCGATCACGAAGACGGCGTCGTAGCCGCCAGGGTGATCGGCGGCGTAGGCGGCCAGATCGGCGCGCGCGGCCTCGCCCAGGCGGCGCCCGAGGTCGGGGCGCCGCAGGTAGCTGGCGCGGCCCTCGGCGGCGCTGGCGGCGCGCAGCACGGGATAGCCCGCGTCGGCCAGCTGCGCGGCCAGACCGGAGGCGTGGAAGGGCAGGTGCACGGCGTCGCGGGCGCGGGCGTGGTCGAGCTGGAAGCTGAGCAGCGCCTGGGTGGGCAGGCTGTCGCCGGCGCGCCCGAGGGCGATCCGGGCCGGGGTGAGGCGGCGCAGGGCCTGCCAGGGGCTGGCGGCGAGCAGGTCATCGGGCGGCTGATCGCGCATCAGGCAGATCCTTTCAGGCGGCGTCGCCAAGCTGCGCCACCGCGGCCATGAGCAGGCTGCGCTCGCTAGCCCGCAGCAGGCGCCGCTCGCCATCGGTGACGCCCACCCGCTCCAGCCAGGCCTCAAACTCGGGCGCCGGGCGCAGGCCGAGGGTGGTCTGGAGAAAGCGCACATCGTGGTAGGACGTACTCTGGTAGTTGAGCATAATATCGTCGGCGCCGGGCACGCCCATGATGTAGGAGCAGCCGGCCGCGCCGAGCAGCACGAGCAGGGTGTCGATATCGTTCTGGTCGGCCTCGGCGTGGTTGGTGTAGCAGGCGTCGCAGCCCATCGGCACGCCGAGCAGCTTGCCGCAGAAGTGATCCTCCAGGGCCGCGCGGATGATCTGCTTGCCGTCGTAGAGATACTCGGGGCCGATGAAGCCGACCACCGTGTTGAGCAGCAGCGGCGCGAAGTGGCGGGCCACCCCGTAGGCGCGGGCCTCGCAGGTCTGCTGGTCGAGGCCGTGGTGCGCATTGGCCGAGAGCGCGCTGCCCTGGCCGGTCTCGAAGTACATCACATTGTCGCCCAGGGTGCCGCGCCTCAGCGAGAGCGCGGCCTCGCGGGCCTCGCGCAGCAGGGCCAGGTCGATCCCAAAGCTGCGGTTGGCCGCCTCGGTGCCGGCGATCGACTGGAACACCAGGTCGACCGGGGCGCCGCGCTCGATCGCGCTGATCTGGGTCGTCACGTGGGCGAGCACCGACGACTGGATGGGGATGTCATAGCGCAGGCGCAGCTCATCGACCAGCTTGAGCACGGCGATCACCGCCTGGGGGCTATCGCTGGCCGGGTTGATCCCGATCACCGCGTCGCCGCAGCCGAGCAGCAAGCCGTCGAGGATGGCGGCCGCGATGCCCTGCGGGTCGTCGGTGGGGTGATTGGGCTGGATGCGCGAGGCGAGGCGGCCGGGCAGGCCGATCGTGTTGCGGAAGCGCGTCACCACCTGACACTTACGGCCGACCGCGACCAGATCCTGATTGCGCATGAGCTTCGAGACGGCGGCGGCCATCTCGGGGGTGATGCCGGGGGCGAGGCGGGCCAGGGCGGCGCTGTCGGTCTCGTAGGCGAGCAGCCAGTTGCGGAAGGCGCCGACGGTCATCGCGCTCACCGGCGCGAAGGCGGCGCGGTCGTGCGTGTCGAGGATCAGGCGCGTCACCTCGTCCGCCTCATAGGGCACGAGGGGCTCCGCGAGAAAGGCGGCCAGCGGCACGTCGGCCAGGCAGAGCTGGGCGGCGACGCGCTCTTCGGCGCTCGTGGCGGCGATGCCGGCTAGCTGGTCGCCGGAGCGCTCGGGGGAGGCCTTCGCCAGAAGATCTTTGAGGTCGATAAAGCGATAGGTGTGCGCACCGATCGTCTGTCGATAGGTCATCCGCGCTCCTCCTCCAGGCACAGCGGCCAAAACACAAAATGGCGGCCCTGCGTATCAGCAGTGGCTGCCATAGCGCCAGAGAGGAGAGCGACGGTGGCTCCGTTAGGTATTCGTTTGAGGCTACCTGATAGTTGATAAGGTATCATATCCGCTAGCCGCTGTCAAACGCGAGGTGCGAGCCTTGCTGCGCGTCGGCGACGCGCTCGACCAGCGCGATGCGCTCGGCCCGCGGGTCGCGCCCGAACACCGGGCTCATGTATGGTATACTTGTGCAGTTCATGCACCTACCCATTCTCATATATCGTCGCGGCGCCCCGCTAGCCCGGATGCTAGGGCGTAAAGGTGGAAGCTGGTGTGAGACCAGCGCTGTGCCGCAACTGTAACCGGCCGCTCCGATGGAGCGGCGGAAGCCAGGATACCTGCCGCGACGTTACTGTTCACCCCTTCTCGAGCCAAGGAGGACGAACGTGACCCGCGCCCCCTGAACGCTCTCGCGTAATGGCCAGCCCGGTAAACTGTCGCCCCGGCCCTCGAAAAGAGGCCGGGCTTTTTGTTTGCCCTGCACGGGAGCACCAATGACGCACGATGCCCCTACGACGCGACCCGGCGGCCGCGCACCCACTACAGATGTTCGAGCAGATCCATCTTTCGCACAGAACGGCGCCATGACCCGCACGCAACGCTGGTCGCTTATCGGCGCGGGTGCGCTAGCGCTGATCATCTTCGAGGCCCGCCCGGCCTACGCGATGCACATCATGGAGGGCTTCCTGCCACCGCTCTGGGCCGCCCTCTGGTTCGTCGTCGCCATCCCGTTCTGGGCCGTCGGCCTGCGCCGGATCAACCGCCTGATCGCCGAGAAGCCCGAGGCGCGCATGCTGCTCGGGCTGGCAGGCGCCTTCGCCTTCGTGCTCAGCGCCCTGAAGATCCCCAGCGTCACCGGCTCCAGCAGCCACCCCACCGGCACTGGCCTGGGCGCCATCCTCTTCGGCCCAGCGGCGATGAGCGTGCTCGGCACGATCGTGCTGCTCTTCCAGGCCCTGCTGCTGGCCCACGGCGGCCTGACCACCCTCGGCGCCAACGCGGTCAGCATGGCCATCGCCGGCCCCCTGGTGGCCTGGGGCATCTGGCGCGGCCTGAAGGGCCGCGCGCCGATCTGGCTTGCGGTCTTCCTCGCCGCGGCGCTGGGCGACCTCGCCACCTACGTCGTCACCTCGACCCAGCTGGCCCTGGCCTACCCCGACCCGGCCGGCGGCTTCGCCGCCTCGTTCGTCAAGTTCGGCGCGATCTTCGCCGTGACCCAGATCCCGCTGGCGATCAGCGAGGGCATCCTGACCGTGCTAATCTTCAACGCGCTGCAGTCCGCCGCCGAGCCTGAGCTCATAACGCTCGGCGTGCTGAAGGGGGCCTAGCTATGAAGAGCAAGCCGTTTGGCTGGAGCACCTCGCTGGTGCTGCTAGCCGCCGTGGTCGTGCTGGCGATCATCCCGCTGCTGCTGGTGCGCGACTCGGACTTCGGGGGCGCCGACGGCGCGGCGGAGGAGGCGATCGGCGAGCTGGCGCCAGGCTACCGGCCCTGGTTCGCGCCCCTGGTCTCACCGCCCGGCGGCGAGACCGAGAGCCTGCTCTTCGCGCTGCAGGCCGCCCTCGGCGCCGGGCTGATCGGCTACTTCTTCGGCCTCAAGCACGGCCAGCGCGGGGCTCGCTCAGCGCCGCCCGCCGACCGGGAGACAAAGTGACGGGGGAGCCTCTTACCTGCGCCGCCAGGTGTCACCCGGTCACCCCGTCACCCCTTCACAGGGCGCTAGACAGACAACATGCACCTCATCGATCGCCACGCCTACACCAATGCTCTGCGCCGGGTCGACCCCGCACAGAAGGGCGGGCTGGCCGCGCTCGCAATCGTGCTCTGCCTGCTGCTGGATCGGCCGGCGGTCGGGCTGCTGACCCTTGCGTGGATGCTCGCGCTCACGACGCTGTGGGCGCGGGTGCCGCTCCTGGTGTTCGGGCGCGCGCTGCTGAGCGAGGGCCTGTTCCTCGCGCTCTCAGTCGTCGGCGTAGCCGTGAGCGTGAGCCTGACCCCCGCGGGGCCGGCGGCGGCATGGCGGCTCGGCCCGCTCTGGCTCAGCGCCGGCCCCCAGGGGCTGAGCCTGGCGCTCCGCCTGCTCACCCGCGCCCTCGGCTGCGCGGCGGCACTGAACTTCCTCATCCTGACGACCCCGCTGACCGACATGATCACGCTGCTGCAGCGCCTGCGTGTGCCGGCGGCCCTGATCGAGCTGATGACCATCATCTACCGCGCGATCTTCGTGCTGCTGGAGAGCCTGCAGCGCATGGCCACCGCGCAGGATGCGCGCCTGGGCTACAGCGGCCCCCGGCGGATGCTGCGGAGCGCCGGCCTGCTCGGCAGCCGGCTCTTCCTCGACGCCTACCTGCGCAGCCGGCGCATGCAAGTGGCGCTGGAGAGCCGGGGGCTGGATGGGCCGCTGCGGGTGCTGCCGCTTGACTATACGCGCGACCGGCGGGTGTGGTGGCTCGGCGCGGCGTTCACGGTGAGCCTCCTGCTCGTGGGTGTGGTGCTATGACGCCGATACTGGAGTGGGAAAGCCTGCACTACACCTTCCCCGGCGCCGCCGCACCCGCGCTCTGCGGGGCGTCGCTGCGCCTGGATGCCGGGCAACGCGTGGCCCTGCTCGGGCGCAATGGCGCGGGCAAGAGCACGCTGCTGCTGCACGCCAACGGCATCCTGCGGCCGTCGGCGGGCGAGGTGCGCGTGGCCGGCGTGCCTCTCGACTACAGCCGGCGTGGCCTGATCGTCGCGCGGCGCCAGGTCGGCCTGGTCTTCCAGAGCCCCGACGACCAGCTCTTCAGCGCCAGCGTGGCCCAGGATATCAGCTTCGGCCCACTGAACCTGGGGTTGAGCCTTGAGACGACGCGGCAGCGGGTTGCGCGCGCCGCCGAGCTCTGCGGCGTGACCGATCTGCTCGAGCGGCCCACCCACGCGCTGAGCGGCGGGCAGAAGTCGCGCGTGGCCCTGGCGGGCGTGCTGGCGATGGAGCCGCGCGTCATCCTGGCCGACGAGGTGACCGCCGGGCTCGACCCCTGGATGCGCCGGCAGGTCTTCGCGATCTTCCGCCGGCTGGTCGCGCAGGGGACGACAGTGCTGCTCGCCACGCACAACCTGGACGTGGCCCGCCACTGGGCCGACCTGGTTGCGGTCATGGAGCACGGGCGCGTGGTCTTCGCGGCGCCGCCGGCGCAGGTGTTCGCCGACCCAGCGCTGTATGGGCCGCTGGGGCCGGCCGCGCCCTGGGCGGAGGATGAGGTGACTGATGACGCACATTGCTAACCAACCGGCACTGCCTGCGCGCTGCCGGGCGCTGCTCGTGGCTCTGGCCGCCGACGCGCTGCTGGGCGACCCGCCGAACGCATGGCACCCCGTGGTGCTGCTCGGCGGCTGGATGCGTCTGGGCGAGCGCCTCGCCCCGCGGGGGCCGGCAGCCCGCCTGGGCTGGGGCGCGGCCTGGCTGATAGCTGGCGCTGCCGTCACGGCCGGCGCTGCCCGCCTGCTGCCGCGCCACGCGCTCGCCCAGGGCCTGGCGACCTCGACTCTGCTGGCCTACCGCGGGCTGGACCGGGCGGTCGGCGCGGTGCAGGCCGCCCTGGAGGCCGGCGATCTGGCTGAGGCGCGGCGCCTGCTGAGCTGGCACCTGGTGAGTCGCCCCACCGACGAGCTGGACGCCGACGAGGTCGCGGCGGCGGCGATCGAGTCCCTGGCCGAGAACCTCTCCGACAGCCTGGTGGCCCCCGCCATGGCCTACCTGCTCGGCGGCCTGCCGGGCATGGCGGCCTACCGCCTGACCAACACCGCCGACGCCATGTGGGGCTACCGGGATGCGCGCTACGAGCACCTGGGCAAGGCGGCGGCCCGCCTCGACGACGCCCTCAACCTGCTGCCGGCCCGCCTGTCTGCGGGGCTGATCGCCCTGGCCACCCAGGTGACCAGCGGGCGGGGGGCGGCCGCGTGGCGGGCCGCCCGGCGCGACGCGTCGCGCACCGCCTCGCCCAACGCCGGCTGGCCGATGGCGGCCATTGCGGGCGCCCTCGACACCACGCTCACGAAGCGCGGGCACTACACGCTGGGCGATGGGGCGCGCGTGCCGAGCGCCGCGCTGATCCGCGAGGCCCGCGCGATCGTAGGGGCCGCGGTGGCGATCGTGGTCGTCGCCTGCGGGGTCGCCGCCGCGCTCCCGCCATACTATGTGGAGTACCAATGAACCAGCACCGACCGGCGCTCCTTCTGATCGGCCACGGCAGCCCCGATAAGGCGGGCAACGCCGAATTTCAGCAGTTCGCCCAGGCCCTCGCGGGCCGCCTGGGGACGGCCACGCAGCCCTGCTTTCTTGAGCTGGCCGAGCCCTCGATCGGCGAAGGCTTCGCGCGCTGCGTCGCGGCCGGGGCGCGGCAGATCGCGGCCCTGCCCCTCTTCCTGGGCCCGGGGCGCCACCAGAAGCGCGATGTCCCGGCGCTGCTGGCTGAGGCGCAGGCCCTGCACCCCGGCGTCACGTTGCGCTACGGCGCGCCGCTCGGGCCGCAGCTCCACCTGGTAGAGGCCCTGGCCGCGCGCGCGGCCGAGGCCCTCGCCCAGAGCGCTGGTGCCGCCACCATTGACGAGACGGCGCTGCTGGTGGTGGGCCGCGGCAGTAAGGACGCCCAGAGCAACGCCGAGCTGCCCCGGCTGGCGCGCCTGCTCTACGAGGAGCGCGGCTACGGCCTGGTCGAGTACGCCTTCCAGTCGGTGGTCGCGCCGGATGTGGGGCAGGCGATCACGCGCTGCGTGAGGCTCGGGGCGCGACGGGTGGTCGTGCTGCCCTACCTGCTCTTCACCGGCTTTGTGCGCGACGATATCGCCGCGCAGGCCCGCGCCGCGCAGGCGCGCTACCCGGATCTGGAGGTGCTGCTGGGCGGCCACCTCTTCCCGCACGGCGGGCTGCTCGCCGCGGCGGCGCAGCGCTACCACGAGATCGTAGACGGCACGGCGGCGATGACCTGCGACCTCTGCGTCTACCGCCAGCGCGCGGGCGGCGACAATGACCACGATCATCACCACCACGGGCATGATCACCACCACCACGAGGAGGCCCATTAGTGAGCGCACACCCCCACGCGATCGCCGCCGAGTCGTTCGCGATCATCCGCCAGGGATTGGCCGAGCGCGGCGCAGCCCTCGCGCCGCCCCTGGCGGCGGTGGTCGAGCGGATCATCCACACC
>JAAXUL010000385.1 GCA_013336035.1 Chloroflexales bacterium | reverse complement strand
CGCCGTCGGCCAGGCTGACCCGGAGGTGCTGAGCGTGGAGGTCAGCTACGCACCGAATTTCGCCTAGACTCCTGTTCAAAGGCACTTGACACATACCGTCTCCGGGCGCGGGCGGTGGATCTGGTACAGGTCGATGTAGTCGGTCTGCAGCCGGCGCAGGCTGGCCTCGCACTGCTCGATGATATGGCGGCGGCTGGTGCCCTGCGCGTTGGGGTCGTCGTCCATGATGCCGTGCACCTTGGTGGCAAGCACGACCCGCTGGCGTTTGCCGTTGCGCTTGAGCGCCTCGCCGGTGGCTTCCTCACTGCGCCCGCGGCTGTAGACGTTGGCAGTGTCGAGGAAGTTGATCCCGGCGTCGAGCGCGCGGTCGATGATCGCGTACGAGTCCTCGGGCGTGGTCCTGCCGCCGAATATCATGCAGCCAAGGCAGAGCGCGCTGACCTTCACCCCGGTCCGGCCGAGCTGGCGATACTCCACCGTGATGCTCCTCTCAACGTGAACCGGCTTCACTGTCTCAAAAAACCGCGGCCTGTCAGCGAAGGAGTGCTGCGCCAAGCAGGGAGGTGATCCTCGGCTGACACCGGATCAGAGGGTGGGGCGTTGGCAGGGAGCGGCTCACCTTGGCCTCACCAGCCTGCCGCTCGATGCCCATGGCTTTCCGAGCTCTCCACCTTTGGCGCCTCCGGGGCCACGGCTTGAGCTGGCTGCTCGCCGCCAATGCGTCCCGTCCAGCCGCAGCAACAGAACACCAGACTGAAGCTCATCAGGAGCGTGAGCTTGTTCAGCACGCTTCTGGCCCAAAATCGTTTGATCGCCTGCACGTATCGCTCCTCTCGCCTGGCACGGTGCTCCTCTGCTCTGAGGGGAAGCACGAAGCGCGCCAGCCGAGGCAAGAAGCTGGGAGCGCCTGGCGCTGCTCCGATCCTCCCGACACGGTTTCAGCGAGAAGGGCCTTCGGCCTGGCCGCGATGTTGCTTCCGATGGCGACGTATACGGTCAACCTGTTCACAACCCTGGACGGCTTTGGCACGGGCCCGGTCGCGTACTGGGGCAAGGACGGCCCCGAGCTGCGTGCGTGGCATGCGCGAACCTTCTGTGGAGGCCGGCGCGATCAACCTTGACGCCCCGGTCACCACCTACCTGCCCTGGTTCCGCACGGCCGCCGCCCGGCGTGGACCGGTGGTGGTCGAGCCGGCCTAACATGTCGGTGGCGATCTGGCGCTGGGGTGTGGGTGCGGCGCCCCTCTGGAGCCCGCCAACCTCTTCCCCTTCGACTGCGCTGACGAAAACCCTCCACCTGAAAGGCCGCACGCTTTGGCTGTATTCGACGCACTGAACGCCCTCGGGAGGCTGTACGACCGTGATGGGCGCGTGGTGCGGGGCGGCCTCGACCGCACTGCGGGCATCTGGCGTAGCTACCGCGAGCAGCTGGTTGCGGCGCGGGCTGCCGACGAGCCGCTGGCACCGCAGCAAGAGGCGTTTGACTTCCCCACACGCGTTGTGCTACGGTGAGCAAACCTGGCGCGGCCACGTCTCTGGTGATCGGCATCACGGGCGTGGCCGCCTGAACGAGCAGCCCGCGATGGATATTGTGCTCTTGAGCTACGGCTCGCGCGGCGATGTGCAGCCCTTCGTCGCCCTGGCGCGCGCCTTGCGCTCCATAGGACATAGGGTGCGGGTCGTCGGACCGCCCAACTTCGCCGACCTCGGCCCCGCCTATGCGATCGACTATGTCCCCGTGGGCGGCGATCTGCAGGCGCAGCTGAACTCCGACCGGATCAAGACGCGGACCCAATCGGCGAACCCGATCCAGCTCCTGCGCATCCTGCGCGATGAGCTGCTCACCCTCATCGACGACGTGGCACGGGAGACCTGGATAGCCGCGCAAGGCGGGGAGCTCGTGATCGGGACCGGGCCGACCAGCGCCAGCGCGGCCGAGGCCCTGGGCGTACCCTTCATCGAGGCCGCGATGCAGCCCGTCACCCCGACGCGCGCCTTCCCCTCGCCGGTGGCCCCGCCCTGGCTCCAGCTTGGCGGCACCGTCAACCGCCTGACCCATGTCGCCTTTGAGCAGGCCTTCTGGCAGCTGTTTCGTATGAACACCAACCGCATGCGGACCCAGGTGCTTGGCCTCCCGCCCTATGGGAGACGGAACCCCCTGCGCCAGCTTCGCGCGCAGGGCTTGCTCCGCCTGTACGCCTATAGCGCGCAGGTCGTACCGCGCCCCGACGACTGGCCAGGCCACCATCGGGTGACCGGGTACTGGTTTCTCCCGCCGCCGCCCGAGTGGCAGCCGCTGGCGGAGCTAAGCGCATTTCTCGCGGCCGGCCCGCCGCCGGTCTATGTCGGGTTTGGAAGTATGCTGGCCCGCGACGCGCAGCGGCTGACCGCCCTGGTCGCCGAGACCCTCGCCCAGACGGGCCAGCGCGGCATCCTTGCCGGCGGATGGGGCGCCCTTGAGGGTCGGGCGCACCAGTCCGAGACCATCTTCGTGGTCGATACGGTACCCCACCACTGGCTGTTTCCCCGGATGGCAGCCATTGTGCATCACGGTGGCGCCGGCACCACCGGGGCGGCCCTGCGCAGCGGTGTGCCGTCGCTGGCGGTGCCCTTCGGCTTTGATCAGCCGTTCTGGGGGCAGCGGGTGGCCGCGTTGGGCGTGGGGCCACGGCCCATTCCACGGGCCCAACTCACGGCGCCCAGGCTCGCCGCTGCCATCGATCACATGGTTCACACGCCACCGATGCGCGAGCGGGCGGCCCGGCTTGGGATGCAGCTCCAGCAGGAGTACGGGACGGCCCAGGCCATCGATCACATCCATCGGGTTCTGCGCACGACGACGATCACCTAGAGCGGAGAGTGGAACGGCTGAGCCTCTCTACCTAGCCGTTCCACCACTCCAGCAGGCTCTGTGGTATGGCTCAAGCGTCGTGACCACGGCTATCGAGTGTCGTAACCATCGGCCTCAGCACACCGCAGCAGCTCAGCGATACCTACCTCGTCGCGTGGAGCCGAAGTCGTCCCGCCGCCCACTCCCGTTCGGGTAAACCCAACTCCTAGCCGCCAATAGTACTGATGTACAAGGCAGGAGCGACCTTTGCGCCCTACCCCCTCCCCTTCCGAGATTATGCTATTGCTCACTATACTTTCTATTGGTTGAGATAATCTTTTGCCCTGCGCTTAGGCAAGCGGCGCGACTGTCGGGGGAATGGCCTGCAACCAGGACCAGCCCGACCGTCGCGCCGCATTGTTTTTGCGGAGGGAGGGGCGATAGGCAGGGATGCGGCACGAATCGGTGGGCGACGTGGACGGCAGCGCAGCCAGGGGCGACGAGGATGTGGTGAGCATCCCATTCGGCGATCTCAGACGGGTGATCTGCAACTTACGACGGCTGCATCGGCGGATCGGCACGCGTGAGGTCCGGGAGGCGCTCGAAACCCTCTCCCGACATGCACCAGACTCTGAGCTGAGACACCAGCAGGAACGCCGACCTCACCCGTAGAAACGCACACGATGTACGCCCTTGCCCTCAACCCTGCCAGCACCTCGGCTCACCTCACCTACGTGTGGCCCACGCCCGAGGGGGCCACGCCGCTTCGCTCGGCGCTGACCGCCTGCGGTGGCGTTCGCGAGTCCATCAATGCGCCCTTGCCGATCATGGCAAGGGCGCAGGTGCATCTCGTCTGGGCGATGCTGAGGCTAGTAGGTGTAGTCCCCCAGGGCCAGGGTCCAGTAGCCGTTGACGTAGCCGACCCCGATCTCGAACTGGCGGGCCGGGTTGTACGACGGGTCGGTGGGCTGGTAGCAGAACAGCATGTTGCGCTGGTGCTGCGGCGAGGCCGACCAGGTCGCAACGACGAGCTCAGGGGTCGCGATCCCGCCCGCGATATTCTCCAGCACCCAGCCGGGGTAGGCGGCGTACTTCTGCTGGAACTGCGCGTAGGTGCCGTGGCTGTAGTCGCCGGTGCGGTCCATGTACGCGCTCCAGGTGCCTGTCGCTTCCATCAGCGCCGCGTTCGGCAGGGCTGCGGGGCAGCCTGCGGCCACGCGCGCCTGGTTGACCAGCGCGATCACCTGCGCCTCGTAGGTCGCTTCGTCCACGGGCGGCGGGGTGGGGTTGGGGCCGGGGGTGGGAGCTACGGCCTCGCCTGGGCAGCCGGCGCAGCTGACCATGGGCAGAAAGGCGCGGACGGGCAGCGTGACTGCCGCGCTGGCAGGGACAGGCGACGAGCCCGCGATGAGCAGCAGGGCGATCACCAGCAAGCGGACCGTGCGGGGTGGATGATGCATCGACGTGTGCGCGTGGGGATCGGGGGCCCTGCCTGCTCACTCCGTGGAGCAGCGCTGCGGGCCATCCCATCTGGCTCCCGGAGCTCAAGTGTATACACCGTAAAGTGTAGTCGCATCGGCCTGGAGGAGGATTAAACTCCGGCCTTGAGATCATCGGCTTCATCGCTGCTGTCATCGTGTTCACGCTGAGGGGTCGTATGCGTCGCCGTCTCCGCCATCTCCTTCGCCAGGTCGTCGCATCCGCGGCCACGCTGTTTCTCGCCCTGGTCCTCCTCGTGTGGGCCGCCCCACCGCCGGTCGCCCAGGCGTCGGTCAGCCCCGGCGGGGCCTTTGGCAGCGCCGTGCCCTGCCTGACCGCCCCGGACCAGTTCGCCTTCACCCGCTACGACAACACCATCTTCGGCGCCACCGCCCCCGCGTCCTACCCGGCCCTCCAGACGATCACGGGCAGTGCGATCAGCACCCAATCGGTCCACAGCTCGATCGGGGCGGTCTACAGCCTGGCCTACGACGACGGGGCCGCCAGCGGGCGCGCGCGGCTGTTCGTCGGCGCCTACACCAAGCGTCTCGTCGCCTACGGCCCACAGGGGGCGGGCGGCATCTACATCTTTGAGCGGAGCGGTGCCAGCTGGGCCCTGGTCGGCTCGTTTGCCATTCCAGGTGTCGTCGGCGTCACCCACTCGAGTGCTGGAAGCGCCCCGGTCGATCAGGGCGCCCTGGCCGGCGTCGGCACCACGGCGCTCGGCGGCATGGTCGTCAGCCCCGATGGCACGGCCCCTCTATGTGGTCAACGTCGAGGCCAAGCGCATCGTGCGTTACACCCTCTCGAGCGCGGTGCTGCCCACCTATGACACGGTCTTCCCGATCAACTTCAGCTCGATCGCGACCGACGCCGCGACCCTGAACGACCTGACCCCCTTCGCCCTGGCCTGGTACAACTACCCACTGGCCAACGGGCAGCCGCTCCTGCTCGTCGGGGTCACCGACACGGCCCGGCGCGGGATCGATGTCTTTGGTGGGGTTGAGAGCGGCCCAAAGATGTCGGGACCAAACTTCACGGTGCCGCCGCGGGCCTACCTGCTCATGCTCAACCCCCTCACGGGCGGCTGGTACGGCCGGGTAGCCGGTGCGGATCTCGACTTGGGCAATGACCCTGTGTTCACCAACCGCCACGCCGGGGGCGGCTTTGCCGCCTGGACCTGGACCAAGACCCAGCCCCAGTACACGGTGCGGGGCTGGAACCCCTGGCGCAACCAGCTCGGGAACATCGCGGGCCGCGGCTACGAGATGCACTACTCCCAGCCGCTGCTCACCGACATCCAGATCGTGCGCGATACCGCGCCGACGGCGGGCACCCCGGAGCCGCGCGGGCTGCTCGTCCTGGCTTCCGCGACCGTACCGGCGACATGGCCTTCAACGGCGGCATCGCCGTGCCGCCCGGGGAGCGCTCGGCTATCGCCCAGGGCGATACCGTTGTGCTACGCTGGAACGGCAGCCGCTATGCGCTCGCGGGGACGGACTACTACAACGATAGCGCCCTCCCGCTGTCGCCCTTGGCGCCCACCGCCCACATCGAGAACCATCAGGGCGCCCTGGCGCGCATCCCCGGCACCGGGACGAACGTTGGGAGTGCCGGCGACACGCTTATCGGCACGACCCTGGCGGGGGAGAACAACCAGGGCCTGCGCACCTAGGCCAACACCGCCGGGGCCGGCGGGTTGGGCAGCTACGCCAACGTGATCGATGCCGCCAGCCACGCGGCCACCAAGGCCTCAAACCTGGGCGATGTCGAGGTGCTGTGCGCCTACGCCCTCGTCGGCGGGCGCGTGTGGACCGACACCAACGGCGATGCGATTCAGAACGGGGCTGACGCGGGCATCGCCGGCGTCGTCCTGGAGCTGTTCCAGGGCAATCGCCCGCTCACCGCGCCAACCCTGGCCGCGGCCACGACCGACGTCCAGGGGCGCTACCTCTTCGCCATCCCGCCCAACAGCAACCTCAACATCCGTCTCAGCGCCGCGAGCCGCACATCCTTACGGAGCCAGGGCTACCTGAGCTACACCCGGGAGAATGCGCCGGGCAGCACCGACACCAACGATAGCGATGCCTCCCAATTCTGGGGCTACCTGGAGTTCGCACGCCCCGGCCAGAACACGACCACGAGCGCGATCCCGCCGCCCTGGCGGGAGAGCGATGCCCGCTCCTTCGATATCGGGGTGACCCGCATCCAGCCCACCGCCCACGTGGGCGATCAGGTGTGGAACGACCGCAACGGCAACGGCGTGCAGGACGCCGGCGAGCCGGGCGTGGCGGGCGTCGCGGTGACCCTCACCGGGGTGGACACCGCCACCCTGGGCCCGATCAGCGCCAGCGCGACGACCGACGGCAGTGGCACCTACCGGTTCGGCTACCTCCCCCCTGGCCGCTATCAGGTGCGCTTCACCGTCCCGGTAGGCATGCGGGCGACCCTGCGGGACCAGGGTGGCGACGATACGCGCGACAGTGACGTCGACGCGGCCTCGGGATATACCACCGCGCCGTTCGACCTGGGCGCGAACCAGTGGCGAGACGAGTGGGACTTCGGCCTGATCGCTAACGCTGACGTGGCGGTCAGCAAGACTGGCCCCCTCACGGCGGGGGCCGGCCAGTCCTTCAGCTACACCCTGACCGCCCGCAACCTCACTGCCATCCAGGCCGATGGCGTGGTGGTCGCCGACACCCTGCCCGCCGGCCTGGTCTACGTCTCGGCAAGCCCGGCCCCCACCAGCCGCTCAGGGCAGAGCCTCACCTGGAGCCTGGGCTCGCTCGCGGGCAACGGGAGCCAGGTGCTCACCGTGAACGTGCGCGCGCCCCTGGCCTTCACGCCGGTCACGGCGACCACCCAGACCATTGCCAACTGTGCGAGCATCACCATCCCCACGCCTGAGAGCACCCTGACCAACAACAGCGCCTGCGCCACCACAACCCTTCAGCGCCCCGACATCACCTTTATCCGCTTGCGGCAGGGCTGGATGTATCTGGTCGCTGTGCTGGACTGGTACTCGCGCTACATCGTCAGTTGGGCTTTCTCCGACACGCTGGAAATCGGCTTTGTGCTCGACGCCG
>JAAXUL010001183.1 GCA_013336035.1 Chloroflexales bacterium | reverse complement strand
GGCGCCTTTATTATCTCTTGCGGCAGCACCCACTTTATGGAAGCCTGGACCTTCTGGACGCCGCTCTACTGGCTCTCGGGCTACGCCAAGCTGATCACCGCCATCGCCTCAGTCGCCACTGCCGCCGCCCTCCCCCCGCTGGTCCCGCGCATCCTTGGCCTGATCGAGAGTGCCCGCCGCTCCAATGAGCGCAAGCTCCAGCTGGAGACCGCCAACGCCGAGCTTGCCCACCTGAACGCCCGCCTCCAGGAGCTCGACGCGCGCAAGAGCCAGCTCTACGCGAACATCAGCCACGAGTTCCGCACCCCACTGACCCTCATCCTCAGCCCCACCGAGCGGATGCTGGCGACGGCGATCGGTGAGCAGCGCCGCGACCTGGAGCTGGTGGCGCGCAACGCCCAGCTGCTGCAGCGGCGGGTCGATGACCTGCTGGACATTGCCCGCCTCGAGGCGGGTCAGCTGACCCTGCAGCTGGCAACCGTCGACCTCAGCCGCCTCGCCCAGCGCACCGCGGATCTCTTTGCCGCGACCGCCCGCGAACGCCGGCTGCGCCTGAGCGTCAATGTCCCAGTGGCACTGTCCATCCAGGCCGATGGCGAGCAACTCCAGCGCGTGCTGGTCAATCTACTGTCCAATGCCGAAGCGTTCACGCCCGATGGCGGCACCGTGATGCTGACTGCGCAGGCCGGGGAGGCGATAGCGGTGATCGCGGTCGAGGACAGTGGGCCGGGGGTACCCGAAGCCCTCCGTCCGGTTATCTTCGAGCGCTTCCGCCAGGGCGATGCGCTGCCCGCGGAGGGGCGCAGCGGGACGGGGCTCGGCCTGGCCATCGCCCGGGAGCTTGTCGCCCTCCACGGCGGGAGCATCGCCGTCGGGCCCAGCATGCTGGGCGGTGCCCGCTTTACGGTCACCCTCCCCATTGGCGAGGTCACCGCCCCAGCGCCCGCCCCACCAGTGGCGGCCCCCACAGCGGCATCCAGCAGCATGCCGGCAGCGCCCCAGCCCGCGCCGCTCCCGGCGCGCGCCGGCGACCCGACGGCCCCCTTGATCCTGGTAGTCGAGGACAACGCTGAGCTGCGCCAGTATTTCACCGAGGTGCTCACCCCCGCCTATCGCGTGCAGACGGCCGCGGACGGCCGGGAAGGCCTGGCCCAGGCCCAGGCCCTGCGCCCGGACCTGATCCTCAGCGACGTGATGATGCCGGAGCTGAGCGGGGAGCAGCTGGTCGTGGCCCTCCGCGGGCACGAAGCGCTGCGCGAGACGCCGATCATCATGGTCACGGCCCTGGCCGACCGCGACCTGCGGGTCCGGCTGCTGCGCGCCGGGGTCCAGGACTACCTGCTCAAGCCGTTTGCCACCGCCGAGCTCCAGGCCCGGCTTGCCAACCTGCTCACCCTGGCCCAGGCCCGCGCGACGCTCCAGCGTGCCCTGGCCCAGCAGCACAGCAACCTCGCCACGCTCTCGGCCGAGGTCACGCGGCTCTATCAGGAGGCGCAGGAGGCCCTCCGCCTGCGCGAGGAGTTTCTGGTGGTCGCCGCCCACGAGCTGCGCACGCCGGTCACAGCGCTGATGGGGAACGTGCAGCTGCTCACCCGGCGCTGGGCCCAGGCTGCGGTCGATCCCGTCCGCGATCAGCGCGCCGTGCAGGCCCTCGGCCAGAGCGCGGCGCGCCTGGCCGCGCTGGTTGAGACGCTGCTCGATGCGATCCAGATTGACCAGGAGCCGTTGGCCATGACCCTGGCGCCGCTCGATCTGGGGGCACTGGTGGCCCGCCAGGTTGCGCTGCTCCAGCCCGGCCTGACCCGGCATCAGCTGCGCCTCGATCTGCCCGCCCAGCCGCTCATGGTGCGCGGCGACGCGCAGCGCCTGGCCCAGGTGGTGCGTCACCTGCTCACCAATGCGGTCACCTACAGCCCACGCGGGGGCGAGGTGGTGATTGTGGTGGCGGCGGACGCGGGGATGGCCTGGGTGACGGTGCGCGATCAGGGGATCGGCATTCCGGACAGCGCCATCCCGCGGCTGTTCGAGCGGTTCTACCGCGCCCCCAACGTCGATACAACGACGATCAGCGGGTTCGGCCTCGGGCTCACTCTGGCCCGGCAGATCATCGACCAGCACGGCGGGAGCATCAGCGTGACCAGCCGCGAGGGGGCGGGCAGCACCTTCACCGTCAGTCTGCCCCAGGCCGCCACAGAGGGCTGGTCCCGAGCGGTGGGCGCGTAGGGCGGCACTGCCCCTGCCCGCTGCTGGTCCCAGTGGTTGCGCGCCCACCGGTCACCGCGGGACACCCGCTGGTGCCTCCAGGATGGTATCCTTGGGGCCGAGACAACGGATATCCGGATTGGTCCGCCACCACCAGCCCCTGCCGCCTCCGCATCCCACCGCCGCCCTGGTTGTGCCCGCACTGGACCGCCGCCGAACGTGTTGTTATGCTTCACCACCGATCGCTGCGCGATGTGAGCGCTGCGCTGGCCGACGTGCCGATCCGCGACCCGCTCGCGCGGCGCCAGGCCCCGCTGCTCCAGATCCTGCTGGTCTTGCTGCTGCTGTTCGCCCTGCTCCGCCTGCCCCTCACCCTGCGCGCTGACCTCCAGATCCTCGGGCGGCTGCCGGCGGCCCTGCACCACAGCCTGGTGCTGCTGACGCCGCTCGGCGCGCTGGGCCTGCTGCGCCGCGGTGCCTTTGCCACGGCGGTGCTGCTGAGCGCGGCCTGCACGCTGCTGGCCCTGGCCGTGCCCTTGAGCGCGGCCG
>JAAXUL010001182.1 GCA_013336035.1 Chloroflexales bacterium | reverse complement strand
ATGGCCGAGTTGCTCTCGGGCAGGGCGCCGCGCGCCAGCACCAGCACATCGGCCCGGGCCGCAGCCGTCAGAGCCGCCGTCAGGCCCGCCGCGCCCGCGCCGATCACCAGCACGCTGGCGCGCCGTGTGCGGATCTCCATTGGCAGCTCGGCAATGGCGTAACGCGGAGTGTCGACGATCATAGTAGTTGCCTCCTGCGCGCTACAGCGCGATCATTCGCTCGATGGCCGTGCGCGCGCGGGCGGCCAGCTCGGGCTCGACCGTGACGACATGGGTCATATCGCGCAGGCTGTTACGTACCTTCTCGAGGGTGATCAGCTTCATGTACTTGCAGCTGATCGACTCATCGATCGGCAGGAACTCTTTGGCCGGGTTGGCCTTGCGCATGCGGTGCAGCACGCCGATCTCGGTGGCGACGACGAACTGGGTGGCGCCGCTGGCGGCGGCGTGCTTGATCATACCCTCGGTCGAGAGGATGTGGGTGCCCTCGGCGCTGAGCTTGCCGCTGGCCAGGTAGTGCATAGTGCTGCTGACGCAGCCGCACTCGGGGTGGATGAGCAGCTCGGCGCCGGGCAGGGCCGCCCGCTGGCGCTCGACCATAGCCGGGCGGATGGCGGCGTGGACGTGACACTCGCCCGCCCAGATCTCCATGGCTCGGCCGGTGATCTGGCGCAGGTAGCTGCCCAGGAACATGTCGGGGAGGAACAGGATTGCTTTGTCTTCGGGGATAGCTCTAATCACCCGCTCGGCGTTGCCCGAGGTGCAGCAGTAGTCGCTCTCGGCCTTCACCTCGGCTGTCGTATTGACGTAGCTCACCACCACGGCGCCGGGGTGCTCGGCCTTCCATGCCCGCAGCTGTGCGGCGTCAATCGAGGCGGCCAGCGAGCAGCCGGCCTGGGGGTCGGGGATGAGCACGGTCTTCTCGGGTGAGAGGATGGCCGAGGTCTCGGCCATAAAGTGTACGCCGCAGACCACCAGCACGGGCGCATCGCTCCGCGCGGCGTACTGGGCCATGCCCAGCGAGTCGCCCACGTAGTCGGCCAGATCCTGGATCTCGCCGTACTCGTAGTTATGGGCCAGGATCACCGCGTTGCGCAGCCTGCGCAGCTCGCTGATCTCCTCGGCCAAGGCCGCGGCGGCCTCAGGGGTGTCATGATAGAGGGCCAGGGCCATCAGTTTACCTCCTCTATTCGGACTTCAGCGCCGGTTATTAGTGTACAAAGAACACTAATTTTGGCTGTAAAGAGAGCCGTGCGACCCTGTTTGTGTCATCCTGACACTAAACATCTACCCGAAAAAACGGCCGCACGGCCTGTTGTAAATGTGACACTTGCCAGAGGATACCACCCTCGACCGCTGTTGTCAAGGGGACACAAAGTGCCCGCCCGCGGCCCCGCTATGCTATAATCCAGCTATGTCCCACCCCCTCTCCAACCGCGCCGTCGCCGACATCTTCCTCGGGATCGCCGACCGCATGGAGATCCTCGGCGAGGATCGCTTCCGCCTGCTGGCCTACCGTCGCGCCGGCGAGGCGATCGCCGACCTGCCCATGCCGCTGGCTGACTACCGGGCCCGCGGCGCCCTCGAGGAGATCCCCGGCATCGGCAAGACTATCGCCGAGAAGATCGGCGACCTGCTCGATAACGGCCAGCTGCCCCTGGCCGAGCGGCTGCAGTCCCAGGTGCCCGACGGCGTGCTCGCGCTACTGCGCGTGCCCGACCTTGGCCCGGGCCGCGTCGCCCGTCTCTACAAGGAGCTGAACATCGCCAGCCTCGACGACCTGCGGGCCGCCGTGGCCGAGGGCAAGCTCCGCGCCCTCAAGGGCTTCGGCCCGAAGATAGAGGCGAAGATCGGCCAGGGTCTTGCCGCCCTCAGCGACGATGAGCATCGCGTGCTGCTCAGCCAGGCCCTCGGCACCGCCGAAGAGCTGATCGCCCAGCTGCGCCGCGCCGCCCCGGGCCTCGCCGATGTTGCCTACACCGGCAGCCTGCGCCGCGCCCGCCCGACCATTGGCGATATCGACCTGCTGGCCGCCGCCGCCGACCCGGCCGCCGTGGCCCGCGCCTTCACCACGCTGCCCATGGCCGCCGAGGTGATCGCCTCGGGCGACGTCAAGGCTAGCCTGTCGCTGCACAACGGCCAGCGCGCCGACCTGCTCGTGGTCACGCCCCCCCGCTGGGGCAGCGCCCTCCAGCACTTTACCGGCAGCAAGGCGCACAACATTCGCTTCCGCACTATGGCCAAGGAGCGCGGCCTCACCTTCTCTGAGCAGGGCTTTGCCCGCGAGGATGGCTCGCTGCTCGAGTGCGCCACCGAGGAGCAGGTCTACGCTGCCCTCGGCCTGCCCTGGATCCCCCCCGAGCTGCGCGAGGACGCGGGAGAGTTCGAGGCCGCCGCCGCCGGTACGCTCCCGCGCTTGCTCGAGCAGCCGGCCATGCGCGCCGACCTGCATATGCACTCGCGCTGGAGCGACGGGCGCGCCACTATCGCCGAGATGGCCGCCGCCGCGGCGGCCCGCGGCCTCGAGTACATCGCGATCACCGACCACAGCGCCTACCTTGGGGTGACGGGCGGCGTCGACGCTCTGCGCCTGCGCGAGCAGGCCGCCGAGGTGGCCGCCCTGAACGCGACCTTCGCCGAGCGCGGCTCGCCCTTTCGGGTGCTCCACGGCGTCGAGGTGGACATTACCCCGGACGGCGAGCTGGCCCTGCCCGACGAGGCCCTGGCGCAGCTCGACCTGGTGATCGCCTC
>JAAXUL010001181.1 GCA_013336035.1 Chloroflexales bacterium | reverse complement strand
CCAGGTGGCGGGCCTAGTAGCTCACTTTGTCAACGGCGTTGTTGTCCAGGTTGTCCATGTCGTGCGCGTAGCGGGTCGTCGTTTTGGGGTCGCGGTGCCGCGCCGCGGCCTGGACCTCTGGGAGTGAGGCGCCGCCTTTGAGCGCCAGGGTCACGAAGGTGTGGCGCAGGCTGTGGGGCGTCGGCCCACGGCGGCGCCGAGCCCCTTGTGCGTGTTCGCTACTGGCAGTGCTCGAGGCCGTCGTATCGCCGGCATCGTCACCATTGATCAGCTGAAGGCCTGCACGAGTAAAACGCTCCTCCAGAATGAACTTGAGCCCATCGTAGCTGAGTTGGGCGTGCGCGGTGTACCCAGAGGGGGAGGTGTTGGAGCGGCGCAGCCGTCGAAAGACCGCGCCATCAGCTACACCGGCTTCGGTGAGGTACGCACGGATAGCCCGCATTGCAATCGGCGGTATTTTGATCCGCTCGCGCTCACCACCCTTTCCGGTAATCCAGGCAATCGTGTGCCCATCAAGGGATGTCATATCGGTGAGTTGTAGGCTGCATGCCTCTGTGGAGCGTAAGCCGGTGCGGATCATCAGGCAAATAAGTGCTTTATCGCGGAGGTCGCGGAGCGTCTTGCCTTCACATGCGTCCTCAAGGTGGCGCGCCTGGTGGCGTGAGAGGTACACCGTCGTCGAGCGTTGGCTAACCCGCGGGGCACGCACGTCCTCCATCGGGTTGAGCGCCATCATGCGGTGACGGTGCAGGCGGGCAAAGAGGAGCCGCAATGGGGTAAGGCGTCGTGCAATGGTTGCGGCAGCGAGGCCCTCCTTGTTTGGGCCTGGAGTTAGGAACGCGATATAGGCGTTGATGTCACTTTCCTGAGCTCGGGTCAGACGATACAGGAGTGGGGTCGCCCAGGCGTGCAGGGCTGCATCATGCTCGGCCGCCGAACCCGAGACGGGGATCTTGACGTCGGCCTCTGGCCCGAGCAGGTAGGTAAAAAAATCGGTGAGGTCGGATGCGTAGGCCCGGCGCGTGTTTTCTGAACGGCCGCGGCTGATCACCTCGGCCAACAGCTCGGCGAGGGCTCGAGGGGCCGGTGTTGGGTCAGGGAGAACAGGTGTTCCGGTCGCGGGGACGACGATCAGCGCAGCGGTGGGTGAGTCGGCAACGGGGATCAGATCGTGCTCGCCGCTCATACGCCACCTCTCCGTTCGTGATTATGAAACCGAGTACAAATGATAGCCCCCACGCTGGCCATCGACTTGTCCGATAGGCGCGTGGAGTGCGGATGACGGGTCGACCCACGGTGCGAACCAGTATAGCAGACTTTTGCGGCTTTGTCCGTATAAGGGGAATTATCAGGAGTAAAAATCGTTCGGTCTTAATCTTATTCCGTGTAACAAACCTGCGGATCTTGTGTCCTAAACGTAGGAATAGTCGAAGTGGAATGAGTAGCAATTTTTAGCACAATAGAGCTATGCGAGTCGCGATCGAAGATGGGGTGATTGATTACATTCCCGCCTCATCTTGTCGAGAAATTAACTCGGTAGGTATGTCGACATGATAAACAGAGCTGCTCTGTATTTTTTTGAAAGGGGGTGTACTCGTCTACCCCAAGATCATGCGTAGCGTGATCTCCCGCATCCTCTATAGAGATAGTAGGATGCAAGGGAGGTTCGATATCGAACCCCCTTCGTCGTCAGCCCGACGACGATGTGCTCTTACCCAACCGTACGCTGAAAGGCTCACGCTTTTCCAGCCGAGCAGTGGACGCTACCGCTATTTGAAGATGCAAAGGGGGTTCGATATCGAACCCCCTTCGTCGTCAACCCGACGACGATGTGCTCTTACCCAACCGTACGCTGAAAGGCTCACGCTTTCCCAGTTGAGCGCTATAAGGATGCGTGGGATGAAGTGGACACCTGTGTGCCGGTCTGATGAGGACCGTACTTGACACAGATGTACGTGTTGCCTTATTATGTGTTGTCGTCAGCCTGACGCCAATTCAGATGAAGAGGCACGCGCATGGCCATTCCCACTCAGGATGATGGGGCCGATGAAGACATCCCCCTGTATCGCCTCGCCGAACAGCTGCCAATTACCCTGCTCGACAGCGTGGTGCTCGCCGCTCGCCGCGATAATGGCCAGATCTATCTGAGCATCCGCGACATCAGTGCTGCGCTCGCCCTTAGTCGCCCAAGCCAGCAGCGCCGGCTCCGCATGCACGCTATCTTCTCGCAGGCGCTGGGACGCTTCCAGATCCAGACTCCCGGTGGCCCTCAGATCCAGACCTTTATCGAGTTGGAGAAAGTCTCAGCCTGGTTACTCGGCGTAAATATCAGCAAGGTCAACGAGGAGATGCGGACCCGCCTCCTGCACTTCCAGCTCTACCTGGTGCGCGAGGTCCACACGGCGTTCAGCCGGCTCACCGGCCTGCCCGAGCAGAGCGGCGCCATCGAGGATTTGGATGACCTGGGGCGCATCGACACCGCGATGATCGTGCTCTCAGAGCGGCAAAGCGAGATCGAGGATAGCCAGGACCGGGCGCGTCAGGCCTGGCGCGGGATGCACGACGAGATGGCTGCGCTTCGGGCCCGGATTGAGGCGCTCGAAGCGCAGCAGCGGACGGCCGCGCCGGCGCCAGCACAGGGTGGCGCAGTGATCTCCCGCGAGCAGCGCGGCTACATCTACCAGCTGGTACAGTCCTGGGCCGAGGCC
>JAAXUL010000384.1:2781-7402 GCA_013336035.1 Chloroflexales bacterium | reverse complement strand
CGGCGACCAGGCGCAGCTCGTTGGTGTCCTCGTCGGCCAGGAAGAGGTCGACCTGGGGGTAGCCGAAGCCGCTGCGGATCTGGCTGGTGACCTGGGGCAGGCTGCGATCCTGGTCGAGCGAGGCGGTCGCGGCGCGGGCGATCGCGTTCAGCACGGCGAGCTGGTCGGCGCGGCGCTGCACCTGGTCGGCGAGGCGCTGGGCCTGCTCGTAGAGGCGGGCCGAGGTGATCGGGCCGCCGACCTGGGCGGCGATCGCCTCGAGCAGGTCGACATCTTCGTAGGTGAAGGCGTTGGGCTCGAGGGCGCCGACGTTGAGGGTGCCGATCACCTGGCCGCCGCTGCGCAGGGGCACGACGATCGCAGAGCGCGCGGCGGGGTTCGGGGGCGAGCTCTGGGGGTCGGCGTCTGCGTCGTTGGCGAAGAAGACGCGGCCCTGCTGGGCGACCCAGCCGACCATGCCCTGTCCGGGGGCGAAGCGGGCCCCGCGCAGGGCCTCTTCGCCAGGGGCGACGGCCGCGATCTCGAGCGCCTTGTCGGGGCCGAGCAGGGCCAGCGAGCCGCTGCCGAAGGCGGCCGCGACCCGCTCGACGGTGCGGCTGAGGATAGACTGGAGGTCGAGGGTGGCGCTGACGTCGCGCCCGAGGGCGGCGAGGAGCTGCTCTTTGGCGAGCAGGCGGGCGCTGCGCTCGGCGAGGCGCACATTCTCGACGGCCATGGCGGCCTGGCGGGCGATGGCCTCGATCACCGCCACGGCCGCCGGGTCGAGGGGGAGCAGGTCGGGGGGCAGGGCGATATAGACGACGCCGATCAGCCGCTCGCCGCGGCCGCGCAGCGGGACGAGCAGGGTGGCGGTGCCGGGGGCGGCGCTATCGGCAGGCGTGGGCAGGGCCTCGCCGGGGGGCAGCAGGAATGACGCGCCGACGCGGTGCTCGGGGCGCATCAGGTGCTGGTAGGCACCAGGGGGGACGGGCTCGGTGCGTAGGCGGGCCTCGAGCTCGGCGCCGACCCCGGCGAAGGCGGCGGCCTCGAGGGCGTCGGTGTCGATGTTACGCAGGCGTACATAGACCTGCGTGCTGGCCGCGACGCGGCGCAGGGTCTCGGCCACCTCGTGCAGCAGGCTCTCGGGCGTATCATCGGCCCGGATCTGGCTGCCGAGGGCCAGAAGGTCGCCCAGGGGTAGGGCGGCGATCCCCTCGGGGCGTGGCAGCTGTTGGGAAGTCCGCACGTCCTCGGCGCTCATAGCGTCTCTCCCTCCCCAATCTCTGCGCTCTCGAGGGCTGCGGCCCCGCGACCGATGCTGATCGTCCCGAACAGCTCGTGCTGCTCAACGACGACAGCCTGGCGCTTGAGCAGCTCGAGAATGGCCCAGAAGGTGACGATCACATCCTCGCGGGACACGACAGCGCCAAAGAGGTCGTCGAAGCTGAACCAGGCGTGGTGGGCGAGGCGCTCGCGCACCCGGGCGACTACCTGGGCGACGGTGATGCGGGGGCCAAGGCTGATCGTCGTCGCCTCGTCGAGGGGCAGGGCTAGCTGGAGGCGCCGCTGCAGGGCGGCGATCAGCTCGGCGACGCTGTGGTTGACCGGGGGCGGCGCGAGGTCAAGCTCGGCGGGGAGCGGGGCCAGGCGCAGAAAGGTGCGCCGGTCCTCATCTTGCCAGGCCCTGAGCATCGCCGCCACCTGCTTGTAGCGGCGGTACTCGCGGAGCTGCTGGGCCAGGGCCTCGGCGTCGGGGTCCGCGCTGGCGACGGCCTTACCATCGATGGCCGGGCGGGGCAAGAGCGCCCGCGATTTGATCAGGAGCAGGCGAGCGGCCATGCTCACAAACTCGGCCAGGGCCCGCGGGTCAGGCTCGTCGAGCGAGCGGACGTGGGTGAGGTACTGGTCGGCCACCTGGGCCATAGCGATAGTGGTAATATCCAGCTCCTCGCGCTCGATCAGCCGCAGGAGCAGATCGAGGGGTCCGCTAAAGGCTGGCAAGGTGACCAGGTAGCTCATTAGTGTTGCTCGTCGGCCCACTTGAGCAGGGCCGCCAGGCCCGATGGCGCGGGGTCGTGGTAGTGGCGCAGCGTCTCGACCATCAGGGGCGGGCAGCCGGCCGCCGCGGCCATGCGGGCGCCGCGCCAGGCGTGATCGGCGTAGACGGCGACGGGGTCGAGGGGGCCGCCAATATGGGCCGCCGCCAGATAGAGGCCCGGGAGGCGCTTCAGGATGGTGGCGATGACGTACCAGCCCAGGGCCATAGGGCGCCCGCGGTCATCGACCTTGCCACAGTCGTGGATGATGGCCGCCCTGAGCAGCAGAGGGTCGCAGTGGCCGGCGTCGACCAGGGTGTGGTGCACATCGAGGCAGTGGCGCTGGTCGTACAGCGGCATCAGCTCGAACAGGCGCCGCTCGTCCGGCGTGAGGGTTGTGGCGACCATCGCCCGCTCCTCGGGGCTCACATGGGCGCGCAGGGCGGCAACAAACTGTCCTACTCTATAGCCCATAGACGAAGGACGGAGGGCGAGAGACGAATGGGATGTAGAGTCTTGCTGGCCGATTGCAGGCTTAGTCGCTGGCGCTTGTGCGGCCTTCGTCATTAGTCTTTCGTCTTTCGTCGCTGGCGCTTGAGAGGCGTCCGCCATTGGTCCTTCGTCCTTCGTCACGCTTACGGCACCAGAGCGATCACGCGGGCGGGGCTGCTCTCGGCGGCCTGGAGCTTGAGCGCGCCGATGACGATGGTGGCGCCGGTGGGCGGCAGCTGCTCGAGGCTGGTGAGGTTCTCGAGCATGAGCGAGAAGCCGGCGGCGGGGATGTGGGCTGTGGCGGGGGCGTCGACCCCGAGGCCGGCCACGCCGCGCTGGTTGAGCAGCAGGTCTGCGGCGGCGGGGGCGAAGCCGGGTACGCGGGGGGCGCCGTCGGGGCCGGTGTTCAGGTAGGCCTCGGGGTCGCCCCAGCGGACATCCCAACCTGTTGTCAGCAGCACCAGGGCGCCGCGCGGGATCGGGCCGTGGGCCTGCTCC
This sequence comes from Chloroflexales bacterium, assembly GCA_013336035.1. Lineage (GTDB taxonomy): Bacteria > Chloroflexota > Chloroflexia > Chloroflexales > Chloroflexaceae > CAIWXH01. The sequence continues at coordinate 4,397 of JAAXUL010000384.1, read as the reverse complement.
CAGGCGAGCACATCGGCGGCGCTGAGCGCGAAGGCTGGCGTATCCTGGGCATAGTCGCGGGCGTCGATGACCACGGCGGCGAGCACCAGATCGCGCGGCGAGAGGCCCTCGATATCGGTGGGCTCGGCGTCTGGGGCGGCCACCACCCGCAGGAGCGAGCCGGTGCGGGCCCCGATGGTCAGCTGGGCGAGGCGGCCGGCGCTGTCGCGGGCGAGGTGGGTGGGCGGCTCGCCGGGCGGGTAGGGCACATCCTCGCGCACGACGTGGCTCAGATCGACGGCGCGCATCTGGGCGGCGGGCGTGCCCATAATCGCCGGCCGCGCGAGCTCACCCCCGGCGCAGGCTGTGAGGGCCACCGCCAGCAGGGCCAGAAGGTGGATGCGCAAAGCCTGGCGGGTGGCGTGAGCCATCACTGTTCCCACCGCCCCTCCTCACGCTCTGCCGCTCGGCCACGCACTGAATTATAGCAGGTCTGCCGCATATGCGGCGGCTGTGCTATAATTGAGGCGACTGGAAGCCCTACCACCAAGGTGAGCCGAATGTCGCTCTTCAACCCGGAGGGCACCACCCCCACCGTCCCGAGTGCAATGGCCCGGATCGAGCGCCGCCTGCCCTATCCCGGCGAGATACTAGTGCGCCAGGGCAGCCGCGTCGAGCCCGAGGATATCATCGCGCGCACGCTGAAGCCTGCGCCGCCCCAGATCATTAACGTCGCCCGCTCGCTGGGCATCCCGCCGTCCCAGGTCTACCGGGCGATGCGCCGCGAGAAGAATAATAAGGTGAACGCCGGGCAGGTGCTCGCCCGCACCCCCGGGATAGTGGGCCGCAGCTGTCTGGCCCCTGTCAGCGGCATGATCGTCGACATCGACGGCGAGACGGGCTACGTGACGATCGCGCCCGACCCGGTCGAGCATTTCATGCAGGCGGCGATGCGCGGCCTGGTCATGGAGGTCATCCCCTACGAGGGCGTGGTGATCGAGACCCTGGCAGCCCAGACCTACGGCGCCTTCGGGGTCGGCGAGGAGCGCAGCGGCGTGCTGCGTCTGCTGGCCCTCGAGCCGTCGGCGGTCGTGCGCCCCGAGCAGATCGACGCCCGCAGCGCCTACGCCATCCTGATCTGCGGCGCGGCGATCAGCGCGGCGGCACTGCGGCGCGCTGTCGCCGAGCAGGTCCGCGGCATCATCGTCGGCGGCATCGAGGAGCACGAGCTGCGCGAGTTCCTCGGCTGGACGAGCGTCGAGGGCTGGCGGGTGGGCCTGCACTCGTGGCAGTGGCCGAGCCCGCGCCATACGCCCGACCCGAAGCTGACGATAGTGGTCACCGAGGGCTTTGGCGTCCGGCCGATGAACCAGGCGATCTTCGACCTGCTGAGCGCGCAGGATCGTCAGGAGGCCCTGATCGACGGCCACACGAGCCTGCGTCGCCCTCTGCGGCGCCCACGCGTCGTGGTGCCCACGCCCACGCGGCCGGCCGCGGACTGAAAGAGCTGCACCATGCGGAAGCTGCTCCCCGGCAGGAGGGCGATCCGCTGGCCGCTCCCGGCCCCTACGCCGCTCAGCTCGACCACGGCCTCGACGGTGAGCATGTTGAGTCCTCGCGCTGCGCCCATAATTCGG
>JAAXUL010000384.1:0-2771 GCA_013336035.1 Chloroflexales bacterium | reverse complement strand
CCCCGCGTCGTGGTGCCCCTGGCTCGCGGCGGCGGCGTCCAGGTCGAGCCGCCGCGCCCCCAGCTGCGCGTCGGCGCGGCGGTGCGCCTGCTCGACGCCGACCACCTTGGGCAGATGGCGACGGTGCGGGCCCTGCCTGCTGCCCCTCGCCGCGTCGCCTCGGGCGCCCGCCTCCTCGCCGTCGAAGTAACCCCCGAGGACGGCCCGCCCCTCTGGCTCCCGCGCACCTGCGTCGAAGTGCTCGCATAGGAGGCCCGCGCACCAGCAGGATACAGGGAGCGGCAATGGCGAGGCGCTCTCAGGTGCCTGGGCGGTTGTGTTGGCACGCTGACCTGCGACGCCTGCCCTCAGGCTCTAGAGGGGACGGCTCACATCATGATCGCACTACGTTCGGCGGTTACCTCACCCGCTAAGCACGGCATATCAGCCAATCAGGCGCCTAATCCTCAACCCCATATTCTATGACACAGGATGTTGCCCCACCAGCCCGGGTGCTCATCGCTGACGATGACCCGACCATGTGCGGGTTCTGCCGGCTCGCCCTCGAGGCCGCCGGCTACGCGACGGTCTCCGCGATGGACGCCGATGCCGCCCTGACCTCACTGCGCGAGCAGGGGCCGTTCGGACTGCTGCTGGCGGATATCCAGATGCCGGGCCTGAGCGGGCTTGAGCTGGCGCAGATCGCTCGCGAAGTCGACCCGGCGATCGCCGTCGTGATCATGACCGGCCACAGCTCGATCGACACGCTGCACGCCTCGGTGCGCCGCGGGGTGGCCGACTACCTCACCAAGCCGTTCGCCATCGAGGAGCTGACCGCCGTGGTCGAGCAGGCCCTGCACAAGCGCCAGCTGCTGCAAGAGAGCCTGCGCCTGCGGGCGCTCGAGCAGCTGCTGCGCAGCAGCGAGGCGATCAACGCTATCCTCGACCGCGACCAGCTGGCCCGCGAGATCATCGCCAGGGCCCGCGAGCATGTGGCCTGCCAGGCCGGCTTTCTGATCATCGCCGGCTCGACCGACGCGCCCACCGAGGTGATCTGCGAGCCGGACGGGGCCGCGCTGCTGCCGGGCGTGCGCGAGGCGGTGGGCGAGAGCTTCCGCGCCGGGCGGCCCATCGCCATAGCGGGCAAGGCGCCCCTGGGCACGCTGGGCGACCGCGATCTGCGGCGGGGATTGGCCGTGCCGCTGCGCGCCCGGGGCGAGGCCGTCGGCGCCCTGCTGCTCTGTGACGAGCGCCCCGACCTGGCCAGCCCGGGCTCGCAGGAGATCCTGGCCCTGCTTGCCCACCAGGCCGGCAACGCTCTGCGCAACGCCCACCTCTACGGCGAGCTCGACACCGCCTACCGGGGCCTGCGCGAGCTGGACCGTCTGAAGAGTGAGTTTATCGCCATCGCATCGCACGAGCTGCGCAGCCCGCTGGCGATCGTGATGGGCTACGCCAAGATGGTGCGCGACCGCAGCGAGGGCGACCAGCACGAGTACTCGCAGCGGGTGCTCGATGGGGCCGAGCGCATCAAGGGCATTGTCGACGATATGATGCGCCTGCGGGATATCGACCGCAAGCAGTCGGTGCTGACCGTCGAGCCGGCGGCCCTTGACGACCTGGTGCGCCAGGCCGTCGAGCGGCTGGCCCCCTCCGCCCAGCAGAAGCAGCAGACCTTTGACACCGACCTGCCCGCGCCCTCGCTGACGATCGCCCTCGACCGCGAGAAGGCCCTGCTGGTGATCGGCAACCTCGTGGCGAACGCGATCAAGTTCACGCCCGTCGGTGGCCATATCAGGATCGTGGTCCGGCGCTGGCCGCACTTCGACCTGTCTGTCGCCATCGGGCGGGCCGCCTCGAACCCTACGGTGCGGCGCCTGAGCGGTACCATGCCCGCCGAGTGGGCCGTGGTGCGAGTCACCGACGACGGCATCGGCATCCCCCGCGACCAGCAGCAGCGCATCTTCGAGCGCTTCTACCAGGTGGCCAGCTCGCTGACCCGCGAGCAAGGCGGCGTGGGGCTGGGCCTGTCGATCGTCTGTGACCTGACGGCGCTCCAGGGCGGCGTGGTCTGGGTCGAGAGCGAAGAGGGGCGGGGGAGCACCTTTAGCTTCGCGCTGCCTATCGCAGCCGTGTAACGCTGATGGGGTATACTAGGGTCAACCTTACGAAGAAATCACGCCCTGGGGCGAAGCGGAACGACCCCGTGGTGAAGTCTGAGAGACGGCAATGACCTATCGACTGATGGTAGTCGCCGCCGAGAACGGGCCCCTGCGGGAACTCGCCGGCCAGCTTGGCGACTCGGTGCATGTGCAGATCTTCGAGTCGGCCAATGACGCTCTGTGGGAGGTGCGCACGAACCCGCCGGAGGCGCTTGTCGCCGAGATCGACCTGCCTGGTATGAGCGGGATCGAGCTGGCCGAGATCCTCCCCAACTTCGAGCTGCCCACCCGGCTGATCCTCTACAGCGCCACGGACGACGCGGCCCTCGGCGAGGCCGAGGCCGCCGGGGTCTTTAAGTTTTTACACGAGCCGATCTCGCCAGACGAGCTACGCGCGGTGCTTGACGCCGCAGCCCTCGCGGCCGGCGAGGTCGCGGCGATGCTGGCCGCCGAGCCCGAGCCCGAGCCTGAGCCCGAGCCCGAGCCCGAGCCCGCCCCGAAGCCAACACGGATGGGGATTCGACAAGTCGCGCCTGCCCCCGAGCCGGCTGCATCGCGTGGCGAGGCGGCCACGCAGGGCGGCGAGCGGCGCGAGTTTACGCCAGCCCGCGTGACGCTGCCCTCGATGCG
>JAAXUL010001180.1 GCA_013336035.1 Chloroflexales bacterium | reverse complement strand
GTGCTCTTCCGATCTCCCGACGTCACCCTGCTTGAGGTGCCCGGCGCGGGCCATGTGGTCCACTGGGAGGCGCAGGAGCTTGTCGAGCGGGAGCTGCTGGGCTGGCTGGCGGCGCACCCGGTCACGCCGTAGGCTCGAGCACTATGATCGGGATACAGCGCTCGGCGCGGGCCTCGTAGCCCCTGTAGCCAGGGTAGAAGACGACGGCGCGCCGCCACAGCTCGTCGCGCTCGCGGCCCTCGGCCTCGCGGGCTATGTAGGCGCCCGCGCGCCCGCTGATCCGCGCCTGGCAGGCGGGGTTGGCCCGCAGGTTGAGGTACCAGGCCGGGTGGTAGGTGCGCCCGTAGTTTGAGGCGAGCACCACGATGCGCGGGCCATCGCGCATGTAGATCAGCGGCACATCGCGCGGCTGCCCACTCTTCGCCCCCGTCGTGGTCAGCATCAGCACCGGCCGCAGCACGTTGAGGTAAAGCACCCGCCCCCCACTCCAGCGGTAGAACAAGTGGTCAAGCGGCTGCCCGAACCTGAGGATCAGCCACGCCCCGAACCGCGTGCCGCCAAATGTAAAGAGTCCATCGCGCATCCGGTGGATGAGATTCTGCATTGTTCCCACTTGAGGCGCCACGTCTTGGTGGGCGCCGCTATTCCCCGACGGCCAGACCGCGCTCGCGGGCGACCTCGCGCAGTGTGTGGAGCAGGTCGATGGTGGCGCCGATCTCCTCTTTGTTGATCGACACGCTCTCGATGTTGATCCCGAGGGGCAGCTGGTCGGCGTAGGGCTGGTCGAGGATGGCGCGCAGGATATCGCGGCAGACGGCGATCGAGCGGCTGAGCGGGGCCGCGTCGTCGAGGATGGCGCTGGCCGTGTGCTCGGGCACCGTCACGCCCAGCCAGCGGATGAAGCGCAGGGTCTGGGGGCGCCCGCACGGCGTGAAGGTCAGGAAGATGCGGCGGGGCTCGAGGCCAAGCTCGGCGCACTCGCGCACATAGTCGGCCATGAGCCGGATGCTCGGCTCGGGGTCGTAGGCGAACTGTGAGATGAAGAAGCGGCAGCCGTGCGCGGCCTTCTGGATCAGGCGGCGGCTCTCGCTGCGCGCGGGGGTGTGGCGCTCGGCGATGGCGACGCCCCCGAGGATAAAGCCGGCCCGGTGCTCGGCGGCGATCTGGGTGGCCCGGCTGAGGTGGATGGCGCTGTGGGCGCCCTTCGAGCTGGCCAGGCCCACAGGGGTCAGGTAGCGCAGATCGTACTGCTCGCTGGCGCTGTCGAGCCAGCCCGGCCAGCTCTCCTCGGTCTGGTTGACCACGCACTTGTAGGTGATCGCGGGCTTGCCCGTGAGCTGCTGGAGCAGCTTCGCGTAGACTGGCGAATCGATCGTGGGCAGGTAAGGGAAGGGGCGGGGCTCGTCTGTGCGCGATGACTCGTCCTGCACGTCGTAGACCACCAGGCCGTCGAGGGGCAGACCGGCGACGCGCTCGGCGAGCCGCGTCGCGGCGCCGAGGACCCGCTCGGTGGGGGCGTCGGCTCGTGGGGGTGTCGTGCCGTAGAGCAGGGCGAAGCGCCGGCTATCGGCCAGGGTCTCCGCGAGGGACATGGGCGTAGGCTCCTTCGTCGTGCGGCGATTCGGCTGTGGAGTGTACGGCGCGGGGGGCCAGGTGTCAAGGTGCCCCTACTCTGGCTCCAGCAGGTGCTCGGCCATAATCGTCCGGCGGGTGCGGGTCTCGCTGCGCAGGATCAGCGAGTTGGTGGTGGCCCGGTCGCCGCTGAAGTGGACGCCCTGGAGCAGCAGGCCGTCGGTGATGCCCGTGGCGACGAAGAAGACCTGGTTGCCGGACACCAGGTCGTCGCAGGTCAGGATGCGCCTGGCGTCGAGGCCGCCAGCACCGCCCCGGCGATGTCGCCGTCGTCGGCGAGCATCACGCGGGCCCCGGCGGCGCGGATCTCGGCGATCAGGTCGGCGTGGCGCGGCCGCTCGAGCACGAAGACCACCAGGTCGCGCACGGCCTTGTGCTTGGCCCGCGCGATCAGGCCCAGGGTCCAGGCGGCCGGGGCGCTCATGCACTCGGGCACTAGGGCCGGCGCCACCTCGCGGCAGACGACGATCTTCTCCATGTAGACGGCCGGGTTGGGCGACCAGATCGCGCCTTTGAGCGTCACGGTCGCCACGGCGATGGCGCCCGGCCGCCCCCGGGCCAGCAGCCGCCGGCCGTCGATGGCGTCGGCCAGAACGTCGACGGCCACGCCGCGCCCTGTGCCCACCCGGCGCCCCGCGGGGAGGGCGTTCAGGATGCCTGAGCGGCCCTCTTCGCCGACGACGACCTGCCCGTCGATCTCGAGCGTGTCGAGGGCGCGCGCCATCGCCGCGCTGGCCGAGGTCTCGGCCTCCTGGCGCAGCCCCAGGCCCATCCAGCGCGCCGCCGCCAGGGCGGCGGCCTCGGTGGACCGCACCAGGTCGAGCCCCATGTTCCGGTGGAGTCGCTGATCGGGCATATGCCTCCCCTCTCTCAGGTGTCAATCGCCGTCAGCAGGTTCTGTGCCTCCCAGGTCAGCATACCGCCCGCGAGGATGCGCATGCCATCGTAGCCCTGTGAGGCGAGGACGGCGGCGGCCCGGGCGCTGCGCCGCCCGCTGCGGCAGACCAGCACGATCGGCCTGCCCCGCGGCAGGTCGGCCGGGACCCGGAGGATCTCGTCCAGGGGCAGCAGGATCGCCTCTGGGATATGCCCCTGGTGGAACTCGCGTGGCTCGCGCACATCG
>JAAXUL010001179.1 GCA_013336035.1 Chloroflexales bacterium | reverse complement strand
CCACGGCGCGCCAGCTGCTGGCGGAGCTTGATGCGCTGGGGTGGGGGGCGCAAGCGGCCTAACCCCCCTCGCCCGCGCGGCTGGAGAGGGGGGCGGGGGGTGAGGGCTACATCCGATCCATCCGCGCGATCCAGGTCTCGGGGCTCTTGATCTCCTCCATAGACGGCAGGTGCTCGACGCGCTCCCAGACGCGGGCGGCGAAGGCGACGCCGCGGGCCTCGGTGACGGCGTTGACGAAGGCCTCGCCCTGCTGGTACTGGGCGAGCTTCAGGTCCATGCCGGTGATGCGGTTGAAGATCTGCTCGATCAGGGTCTTGGTAGACTGGCGCTGGGCGACGCGGTGCTCGATCTGGTCGAAGCTGGGTAGCAGGCGCTTGCCGACGGCGTTCATCACGTGGTTGCCGTAGCCCTCGACGAGCGACATCAGGGCCTGGAGCTGATCGAAGATGCGGCGCTGATCGGGGGTGAGCATCAGCTCGATCCAGTGCTGGCCGCTGCCCCAGCTCTGGATGATGCGGGCGAGCATCTGGGGCAGGCTGCTGCCGAGGTTCTCGAGCTGGTCGTTGAGCTGGTCGAAGTACTGCTGGAGCAGGCCGCGGAAGTGCTGGCGCACCCAGGGGTAGGCCTCGAACTCGAAGGCGTGGGTGGCCTCGTGGAGGGCGATCCAGAGGCGGAAGTCCTCGTCGTTGAGGCCGAGCTGGCCCTGGACGCGGGCGATGTTGGGCTCGACGAAGTAGAGCGCGCCGGTGGCCGCCGGGTCGGGCGAGAGCAGGCTCAGGTCGTACTGGCCGAGCACGCGGCGGGCCAGGAAGCCGAGCAGCAAGCCCATCTGGGCGCCGAGGAACTTGCCGTTCAGCTCGCCGAGCAGCACCGTGGCGGCGTTGCGGGCACCGTTGCGCTCGTACATCTCCTCGATCGGCTGGAAGAGCTGCTCGAACGAGGTGAAGTTGGCCTCGAGCCACTCGCGCCGGTCGTGCACATACACCCGGCTGATCGGCTCGGGCAGCCGCACGCCCAGGTAGTCGGCGATCAGGGGCTCGCTCTGCTTCACCAGGCGCATGTACTGCTCTTGGCGGAAGGCGCGGTCGGTGACCGGCGCCTGCTCGTACTGCGAGACGCGCAGGGCGGCGGCGCGGGCCTGCATCCAGTCGATCAGGCGGCTCGGGCGGCCCGCCTCGCTGCGGGCGCGATACTCAATATACTGGCGCGCGGCGGCCCCCGCGACGACCCCCACAAGCAGGATCGTGCCAAGCCGGCGGATATCAGTCCTGGCCACGGCGGTGTCCTTTCTCGACATGCATATGCATAATAACAGGGAGTGTAGCACGGTGGGGGGGCCCTGTCCAACCACCCCGCGCCCGCCTTCGGCCCCTAGCCGACCTCCTCTCGCCCGCGCCATCCTTACGCTACCGTGTGGGCTCGCGCGCTCGCGCGGCGGATTTGACAGCTGCCAGGTGCCATGCTATACTTCGCCCTGTGCGCGTGGGGGTGTAGCTCAGCTGGGAGAGCGCGACAATCGCACTGTCGAGGTCAGGAGTTCGAGCCTCCTCACCTCCACCACCACACACGGGGCATTAGCTCAGTTGGGAGAGCGCAACACTGGCAGTGTTGAGGTCAGCGGTTCGACCCCGCTATGCTCCACCAAAATCAAGGCCGTCGCTCACCCGAGCGGCGGCCTTGCTCATGCCCGCCCCCTGCTATTGCCTGCCACTATCGCCCGTGGTACAGTACGACAGTTCCCCAGTTCCCCACATACCAACAGACCAGGGGTCACACCATGCCCATTGCAATGATCGTTCACGGTGGCGCCTGGGCCATCCCCGATGAGCAGGTCGAGCCACACCTGGCCGGCTGCCGCGCCGCTCTCGCCGCCGGTTGGGCCGTGCTCGAGGCCGGCGGCCTCGCCCCCGACGCTTGCGAGGCGGCCGTGCGCGTCATGGAGGACGCCCCGATCTTTGACGCCGGCACCGGCTCGGTGCTTACGAGCGCCGGCACGGTCGAGCTCGACGCGGCGATGATGGACGGGCGCACCCTGCGCTACGGGGCCGTCGCCAACCTGCGCCGCGTCCGCAACCCGATCACCCTGGCCCGCCGCATTATGGACGGCCCCGGCACCTTCCTCGCTGGCGAGGGCGCCGAGCAGTTCGCCCTCGCCGTCGGCCTGCCCCTCTGCGAGAACGACGCCCTGGTGGTCGAGCGCGAGCGCGGCCTGTGGGAGGCGTGGCGCGCCGGCCAGGTCGCCGCGCCCCAGTACGGCGCGCCCGTCGGCAGCCAGGGGCCGGACCAGCAGCCCAGCGCCCACGCCGTCGGCGGCCGCGACACCGTCGGCGCGATCGCCCTCGACAGCTCGGGCAACCTGGTGGTCGCCAACTCGACCGGCGGCACGCCCTTCAAGCTGCCCGGGCGCATCGGCGACACGCCTATGGTGGGCTGCGGCCTCTACGCCGATGACTTCACCGGCGGCGCCGTCTGCAGCGGCTGGGGCGAGTCGATCGTCCGCGTCGCCCTCGCCCGCCGCGCCGTCGAGCTGCTCGAGCGCGGCCTGCCCCCGCAGTCCGCCGCCGAGGTCGCCATCCGCAACCTCGCCCGCCGCGTGTCCGGCGGCAGCGGCGGGTGCATCATCCTCACCCCGGCGGGCCGCATCGGCCTCGCCTGGAACACCCGCCGCATTGCCTACGCCTACCGGCAGGAGGGCGGCGAGCCGACCTGGGGCTGCTAGCGGGCGGGGGCAAGCCGCCCCCCCATACCCCTGCTC
>JAAXUL010000383.1 GCA_013336035.1 Chloroflexales bacterium | reverse complement strand
CGTCCTCGGTCAGCACGAGCGAGTTGGGTTCCTCCAGCGAGCCAAAGAGGTGGTAGACCAGCGGGTGTTCAGGATCGGGCTCCTCGAATTCGCCGCTCTCAGTCTCTGGGGGGACGGGGCCGCGCTCGCCGCGGCTCGAGAGGATGATCATATCCTGGGCGATCACCTCGCTCAGGTAGCGCTCCTGGCCGTCGCGGTCGGTGTACTTGCGCGTCTGGAGGCGGCCCTCGATGTAGACCCGGGTGCCCTTGGTCAGGTACTGGTTGCAGATCTCGCCCAGCTTGTCCCAGGCGACCACGCGGAACCACTCGGTGTCCTCGTGGGCGCCACCGTCGCGATCTTTCCACGAGCGGTTGCTGGCGACGCGGAAGTTGGTGACTGCGCTGCCCTGGGCGGTGTAGCGCATCTCGGGGTCGCCGCCGAGATGGCCGGTGAACTGCACCTTGTTCAGGTCCTTTGCCATGGTGGGTCCCTCCTCGTTACACGTAGATTCTCGCCGACACACGTACTGATCATCGAGCGATGCGAACCGTTGTTCTTACTTTAGCACGAAAACATGTGCGCGTCAAGAGGGTGCGCGGGCGAGCCGGGCCGCGCCCCCACGCGCAATTACGACAGCCCAATATCGTACCCGGCCTCGAGGTCGCGCCGGGCGAAGCGCCTGAAGGCCAGCACGGTCCTGGTGCCGGTCACGCCCGGGATGCGGGCGATGCCGCTCGGCACCGCCTCATCGAGCGACTCGTACGCTTTAATCCGTAGCACCGCGATGATGTCAACCTCGCCCGTGACCGAGTAGACCTCGGCCACATCGGGCAGCTCGGCTACGGTCTGGGCCACCTCGCTGATGCGCTGCACCTCGCAGGTGATCAGCACGAACGCCGTGAGCATACTTCCTCCTAAAATGGCTCGGGAGGGCGAATCCTCCAGAGCATCGGCCCCAGCCAGACCCAGGCCGTGTTCGCGACAACGAATGCGCCCATCGCCAGGGTCGCTAGCCGCCCCCACCGCCCTTGCCGCCATAGGGCCTCGGCCACCACCGCCGCGCCCACGGCCACCACCCAGGCGATGAACATCAGCCAGCGGGGGCTGTTGGTCACTCCCGCCACAAATGGGAACAGCGCGAAGGCCAGGGCGACGGCCAGGCTCCCCAGGATCAGCCAGAGCAGGGCCCGCCGCGGCCCTAGCTCCGCCTCGCCCCGAGCTCGCCGGGCCAGCAGCCACACCCCCGCCGGCATCAGCAGCAGGGGGAACAGCCCGAAGTGCACGATGAAGCCGTCGCGCCAGAGCCGCTGCCACATCACGGCCCGGCTCACCGGCGCGCGCCCGGCCACGGCCGCCAGCCCGCCCTCGCGAGCCGTCTCGATCTGCCCGAGGAACATGGGGATGTAGCTGCTATAGAAGAAGACGGCCGCGAAGGCCCCGGCCGCTCCAACCGCCAGGGTTAGCGGCCAGCGCACGCGCCGCGCCCACACCGCCCCCCGCCAGCTCGCGATCCATACGGCACCCGCTACCAGGCCCAGGAGCAGGGCGGTGTTGATCAGAAAGCCGAAGTGCCCCAGGAAGACCAGGCTGGCCAGGAGGGCCACAGCCAGCCCGCTGCCCAGCGCGCCGGCTGGGCCCTCGCGCTGCCACGCCGCCAGGGCCCAGGACAGCCCCGCGATTAGCAGTAGGTGCAAGAGCTGGGTGAGGATGTGGGTGTCGAACGACCACCAGGTTGTCATAAAGGTCGCCGCCGTGAAGACGTAGATCCCCGCGGCCAGCAGGGCTGTGCGCTGCCCTGTCGCGCGCGCCGCGATGGCGTAAACTACGGCCGCGCTGACGGCGTCGGCTGCGGCCGCGGCCAGCTGGAGCAGGGCGCGCGGCCCGAGCCCCACCAGGGTCAGTGGCGCCACGAGCAGATAGGGCCCCGGCGGGTAGGGGAACTCCACGCCCCGGTTTACCGACACGATGGCGATCAGCCCCCAGATCGCCTCGTTGAAGCGGTTGTGGTGAAAGCCGATGTCCCCGTGCATGCTGTCTGGGTAGAGGCGCCCCCCATAGCGCAGGGCGAAGCTCATGGCGATGAACAGGCTCAGCCACCTCAGGCTCGTGGCGTCGAGAGGTACGTCGAGCCGCCGTGCTAGCCGCGGAAGCCCCCACCGGCAGCCCAGGGCCAGCGGGTAGGCCAGGGCGCACGCGATCAGCGCCGGGGCGGCCCCAAACGCCCAGCGCGGCGGGTCGAGCAGGGCGGCCATGCTTACCAGGATCACGCCAGCGATCAGTGCCCAGACGAAGGGCGAAGGCTGTGAGCGCAGATCAGTGGTCGTTGGACCTTCGGCGTTGGTCATCCTCAGCGCGCCACGGGCCACCATCCACCCGAGGGCCACAGCGCCTAGCCAGGCCAGGGCCGCCGCCCAGTCGGGCGCCGCAAGGCCCCCGGCGCGCAGATCCACCACCTCGACGCCGCTCAGGCGCGCGCCAAGGCTGCGCATATCGCCGGCCAGGGTGAACGTTGCCGTCCGGATCCTCAGCTCTAGCGAGCCATTGGCTACGGCGTCAGCCGGGACCACGACGAGCTGTGAGCCGCCCTCGGGCCGCAGGGGCAGGGCGCCAATGGTCACGCCCCCCGCCGCCAGCTCATAGCTCTGCGGGCTTGCCGCCAGCGCCGCCGCCGGCGTGGGCAGCCAGTCGAGGCGCACCAGCAGGTTGCGCGCGCCGATGCCCGGCACCGTGATCGTCGCCCCGTCGTCTGTCCAGCGGTAGGTGCCCAGCTCATCCTGCTCGGCGGTGTTGAAGCCCTGGAGGTAGGGCAGATCGCTGCCGAGGCCCTCCTCGCGCCCGACGTCAAAGCTATAGCGCAGTGGCAGCTGGGGCGCGATCAGGAAGAGCGCCAGCAGGACGGCGAGGGCAGCCCATAGGGCCGGGTGGGCCAGCCCTGCCAGCTCGGCCTGGAGCCAGGCCCCAGGGCCCACGTAGCTGTCTCGCCCTGCTGTCTGTGCCCGCGGCGGGGCGATCTTCTCCGTGCGCATACGCCAGATTATACCCCGAAACAGAGCCCCCCTCTCCCGCACGGGGGAGAGGGGGGCTGGGGGTGAGGGCCCCAGAGGCTACTTCTCGTCGCTCTCGGGCAGCTCGCCGTCGTCGGCAAAGGCCTCGCCGTCGTCCGCGTCGTCCGCGCCGTCGAGGTCGCCGTCGTCCGCGTCGTCCGCGCCGTCGAGGTCGCCCTCGCCGATCAGCTCGAGCAGACGCGCCCGCACCTTCTCTTCGGCTTCATCGGCCGGCTGGGGCGCGACATCGACCAGGCCCAGCAGCGCCTCGGCCCGGCGCACCTCCTCGGGCGACTTCTCGGCGGGCGTCTCGCTGGCACCCTCCTCCATCATGCGGGCCATCTCGCCGACCAGATCCTCGCGCTTGCTGCCATCGAGCAGCCGCTTCTCGATGCCCGACCCGGCCGGGATGAGCTTGCCGATGACCACGTTCTCCTTGAGGCCGCGCAGGTAGTCCACCTTGCCGTTGATCGCGGCGTCGGTGAGCACGCGGGTCGTCTCCTGGAACGAGGCCGCCGACAGGAAGCTGTCAGTGTTCAGCGAGGCCTTGGTGATGCCCAGCAGCACCGTCGCCGCCGTGGCCGGCTCGCCGCCCTGGCTCACGACATCATTATTCATACGGCGGAACTCGGCCGCCTCGATCAGCTCGCCGGGGAGCATGCCGGTGTCGCCCGGCTCCTCGATCCGCACGCGGCGCAGCATCTGGCGGACAATCACCTCGATGTGCTTGTCGTTGATATTCACGCCCTGGCTGCGGTAGACCTTCTGGGCCTCGTTCACCAGGTAGCGCTGCACCGCCTCTTTGCCCTGGAGGTCCAGGAGCTCCTGGGGGTTGGCGCTGCCGTCGGTCAGCTGCTGGCCGGCCACCACCCGCTCGCCGTTCTCCACGCGCATACGGGCCGTGTGGGGCACCACCAGCTCGCGCTCCTCACGATCTTCCTGGCTGACGAGGATCTTATCGGCGTAGACGTAGGCTCGGCCCGCCAGTCGCGCCATAATGGGGGTATCGCCGCCGCCGCCCGTGCGGTTGCTCTCAGCGATCAGCTGGCCCTCGGCCACATCGGTCTCATTCTCGATCACCGCGACGTAGCCCTTCGGCAGGAAGTACTCGTCGGTGTAGATCTCCGACGCCACCACCTTGATCTGGCGCACTCCGTCGTCATCTTTGTTGATCTGCACCACGCCGTCGATCTCGGCCAGCAGGGCCTTGCCCTTGGGCACACGGGCCTCGAAGATCTCTTGCACGCGGGGCAGACCCTGGGTGATATCGTCGGCCGAGGCCACGCCGCCGGTGTGGAAGGTGCGCAGGGTCAGCTGCGTGCCTGGCTCGCCGATCGACTGGGCCGCGATGATACCGCAGGCCTCGCCGATATCCACCAGCTTGCCGGTGGCCAGGTTGCGCCCGTAGCAGAGCCGGCAGATCCCGTGCTCGGCCTGGCAGCTCAGGGTCGAGCGCACGTAGATCGAGGTCACGCGGTGCGAGGCCACGTAGGCCGCCAGGTCCTCGTCGATCTCGGTGTTGCGCTCGGCCAGCAGATCGCCCGTCGTCTTGTCATAGACAGGCGCGGCCAGGAAGCGGCCGACCATACGGAACTGCAGCTTCTCCATCAGCTCGTCGTCGTCGGCCGAGTGCAGCCAGACCCCGTCCTCGGTGCCGCAGTCCTCGATCGTCACGATCACGTCCTGGGCCACATCGACCAGACGCCGCGTCAGATAGCCGGCGTCGGCCGTGCGCAGGGCCGTGTCGGCCAGGCCCTTGCGTCCGCCGTGGGTAGACACGAAGTAGTCGAGCACCGAGAGGCCCTCGCGGAAGTTGGCCTTGATCGGCAGCTCGATGATCCGGCCCGTCGGGTCAGACATCAGGCCACGCATACCGGCCATCTGCGAGATCTGGTTGATATTGCCACGGGCGCCCGAGGTGGACATCATCGCCACCGGGCCGTACGGGTTCAGGTTCTCCTTCACCGCGACGATCGTCTGCTTGGTGGCCTCCTGCCAGATCCGCACTACCTCCTGGTAGCGCTCCTCCTCGGTGATCAGGCCGCGCCGGAATTGCTTCTCGACGTCGGTGACCTGACCCTCGGCGTCGCCGATGATCTCGTACTTCTTCTCTGGGACCTCGATGTCGTTGATGCCGATGGTCATGCCGCCCAGAGTCGCGTACTTAAAGCCCAGGGCCTTGATCATGTCGGCCTGCTGGGCCGTCATCTCCGACCCGTAGATGCGCGCCATCTCCTGCTGAGACTTGTTACCGTGCACCGCCCGCACCTCGTCATAGTTCTCCTGGGTGAGGTTCTTGAAGTTGGTGTAGTGCTGGTAGCAGTCGGCGATGATCTCCTTCAGGCCCTTCTTGTCGACCAGCCGGTTGCGGTAGCGCAGGGGCGGCAGCAGCTGCTGGTTCATCAGCACGCGCCCGATCGTGGTCTCGATCAGGATGCGCGGCTCGCCGCTCTCGGTCGGGCTGAGGATGCGCGTATTGTGGGCCCGGTCATTCTTGCCCTGGGGCTCGTGGCCCTCCATGCGGATCCAGATCGGGGCCTGGATGTCCACCAGGTCCTTATCGTAGGCCAGCATCGCCTCGTCCACCGAGGCGAACTTCTTGCCGCTGCCCTTGGCCCCGTCCCTCACCATAGATAGGTAGTAGCAGCCGAGCACGATGTCCTGCGAGGGGGTGATGATCGGGTCGCCGTGGGCCGGGCTGAGCAGGTTGTACTTGCTCAGCATGCGCGAGCGGGCCTCCTCCTGGGCCTTCCGCGAGAGTGGCACATGCACGGCCATCTGGTCGCCGTCGAAGTCGGCGTTGAAGGCCGCGCAGACCAGGGGGTGCAGCTGGATCGCCGAGCCCTCGATCAGCTTGGCCTCGAAGGCCTGGATCGAGAGCCGGTGCAGCGAGGGCGCCCGGTTCAGCAGCACCAGGTAGTCTTTAATCACCTCTTCGAGCACGTCCCACACCTCGGGGCGCACGCGCTCAACGATGCGCTTGGCGCTCTTGATGTTATGGGCGAAGCCCTTCTCGACCAGGCGCCGCATCACGAAGGGCTTGAACAGCTCGAGGGCCATCTTCTTGGGCAGGCCGCACTGGTGCAGCTTGAGGTTCGGGCCCACCACGATCACCGAGCGGCCCGAGTAGTCCACGCGCTTGCCCAGCAGGTTCTGGCGGAAGCGGCCCTGCTTGCCCTTGAGCATGTCGCTCAGGCTCTTCAGGCGATGCTTGCCCTTGCCCGAGACCGCCCGGCCGCGCCGGCCGTTGTCGATCAGGGCGTCCACGGCCTCCTGGAGCATGCGCTTCTCGTTGCGCACGATGATCTCGGGGGCGTTCAGCTCCATCAGGCGCTTGAGGCGGTTGTTGCGGTTGATCACGCGCCGGTAGAGATCGTTCAGGTCGCTGGTGGCGAAGCGTCCGCCGTCGAGCTGCACCATCGGGCGCAGGTCGGGCGGGATCACCGGCAGCACCGTCAGGATCATCCACTCGGGCCTGTTGCCGCTCTTGCGGAAGGCCTCGACCACGCGCAGGCGCTTGGTGGCCTTCTTGCGCCGCTGGCCCTGGGTGGTCTGCACCTCGACGTTCAGGTCCTCGGCCAGCTTGCCCAGGTTCACCGTGCGCTCGATCAGCTCGCGCACCGCGCCCGCGCCCATGTCGGCCCGGAACACGCCGGGGGCCGTGTCGCGCAGCTGGCGGTACTCCATCTCGCTCAGGATACGGCAGACCTTCAGCCCGTCCAGGTGGTCGAGCTTCTCCTTCTCCTCGCGCACCAGGCCGTCCAGCTCGCGCTGCAGACGCTCGTGGAGCTTCTCCTGCTCCTGGGTGGCCTCGAACTCTTTGCGCTCGCGCTCGGCGTCGGTCAGCAGCTCGGCGTCAGACATGTCGCGCTGGCGGCGGGCCTCCATCGCGTCGAGCTCCTGGTCCACCAGCTCGTCAAGCTGGTCCAGGGTGCGCTCGTTGATCGCCTCGCCCTCCTCGACGATGTTCGTGCCGCGGAAGATGACATCCTCCTCGCATGTCTCGCCGGCCATCTCCTCCAGGCGCTCGCGCAGCTTCTCGGCCTCGCCGGCGATCTCGTCGCGCAGGCGCTTGTAGTCCTCCTCGATGCGGGCCTGCGTGCTGACCTGCGCGCTCTCCATGCCGCCCAGGTCCTGGGTGAGCAGCGTGCTCAGCTCGATGCGCTTCTCCTCGGCCTGGCGCTGCACCTTCTCGCGCTTCTCGGCGTACTCCTGCTGGATGGTCTCGCGCGTGTACTGGCGCATGTCATCCTTCACCTCGACGATCACGTACGAGGCGAAGTAGAGCACCCGCTCGAGGTTGCGCGGGCTGATGTCGAGCAGCAGGCCCAGCCGGCTCGGCGTGCCTTTCACGAACCAGATGTGGCTCACCGGCGAGGCCAGGTTG
>JAAXUL010000382.1 GCA_013336035.1 Chloroflexales bacterium | reverse complement strand
GCCTCGGCCCTCACCGCCGCCGATGGCACCTACCATGTCGAGGCTATCCCCGCCGATGCGGTCAGCGTCGAGATAACGGCCGACGGCTACGCCACGCTCGAGCAAGAGCTTGGCCAGACCACCAGCATCGACGCCATGCTGCGGCCCGACACGCTCAAGGGGCGCCTGATCGACAAGGCCAGCGGCGAGCCGGTCACCAACGCGGCGATTATCGCCACCACCACCCTGCCCGGCACCGACGTGGCCTTCACCCGCATCACCGACAGCGCCGACGGCTCCTTCACCCTCAAGGGCCTGCCCGAGCAGGGCTACCTCCAGGTCATCTCGCCCGGCTACGCCAAGGCGGTGATCGCGATCAAGCCCGGCAGCGTGCCCACCGAGATCGCCCTCGAGCGCTTCCACGTCAAGGCGCTCTACGTCACTGCCGCGATCGCCAACGCGCCCGGCGCCATCGACGAGTATATCGACCTGATCGCGAAGACCGAGCTGAACGCGATCGTGATCGACATCAAGAGCGACCTGCGCGACGACCTGGGCACGGTCTACTACGACTCGCAGGTGCCCCTGGCGAAAGAGCTCGGCCTCGCGAAGCCCTATATCGATATGCCCGCCCTGGTGAAGCGGCTCAAGGCGCAGGGCATCTACACCATCGCCCGCATCCAGCTCTTCTCCCACGACAACGCGCTCTCGGACGCCCGCCCCGAATGGTCGGTCAAGCTCAAAGAGACCGGCGAGGTCTACGCCGACTACCCGGGCCCCGGCATCCGCTACGCCTACCTCGACCCCACCAACCGCAACGTCTGGGACTACAATATCCAGCTCGGCGTCGAGGCGGCCCAGTTTGGCTTCGACGAGATCAACTACGACTACATTCGCTTCCCCGACTGGTACAACGATAAGGCCGACTTCACCAGGACGCTGAGATTCTCTGAGCCGATCGACCCCGAGAACGCCCCGGACCGTATGTTCGAGGTGCTCACCGAGTTCATGGACGAGGCCCACCGGGCCGTGAATGGCGCCGGGGCCAAGCTGTCGATCGATGTCTTCGGCCGGGTCGTGCTCGGCAAGTCGATGACCATCGCCCAGGATATTAGTCGTATGGGCAGCTACGCCGACTATATCATCCCTATGCCCTACCCGTCGCTCTGGTGGCCCGGCGCCTTCGACCTCGACTCGCCAGTCGACGAGCCCTTCAAGGTCATCGACGCCTCCGCTGCCGCGGGCCTCGACCAGATCAAAGGCAAATACGCCCGTCTGCGCCTCTGGCTTCAGGACCACACCGACCCCTGGGCCTACAAGGTGGTCAAGTACGGCCCCGCCGAGGTGCGCGCCCAGATCGACGCCGCCGAGCAGTACCCCGCGATCGACGGCTGGATGCTCTACGACTCGTCCAACGCCTACCGGGGCGCCTTCGGCGGCGCCGCCAGGCCCGAGGAGTAGGCCCTCTCGCGTATAGTATCGAGGCGGTCCCCATGAGCAAAAGCCTCCTCGCCCTCCTCGTCGGCGTCGCCCTCGTCGCGGCGACCCTCGCCGCACGCCCCGCCGTGGCTCAGCAGCAAGGCCCCCAGGCCATGGTCGGCGCCTGGACCCTCACCGACGTGGCCGACTGGGAGGCAGGCGGCGGCAGCGGCGTGCTCGTCACCAACAACGCCGGGGGCGAGCTGCGCCTCGCCGATGGGCAGACCAGCGGTAGCTTCGTCTCGGCGCCCTTCAAGGCCGACTTCCCGCTCAACGCCGCCGGCGCCGTCTGGAGCGCCGAGGTGGTGCCGGGCACCCAGCTGCGCCTCGATCTGCGCGCCCGCGCCACCCCCCCCACGGCCGACCCCGAGAATGGCTGGGGCCTGTGGCAGCCCCTCGAGGCGGGCGACGCCCGCTCGGCGGCCAAGGACAGCCAGGGCGCCTTCGCCACCCCCGACGTCGCGGCCCTGCCCGCCACAAGCCAGTACCTCCAGCTGCGGGTCAGCCTCGCCAGCAGCGTCGACCGCGCCTCGGCCACCCTCGAGGAGGTGACCGTCAGCTACCTGAGCACGGCGCCGGCCACGCCCATCTTCGCCGCCGGCCTGCCCCGCCGCCCGATCCTCTTCGGCGAAGAGACCCTTACGCCGCGCCCCGCCGCGATCGCCCGCGCCGACTGGGCCGGGCGCGCAGAGGCGGCCCAGCCCGATCGCCGCAACCCCCGCGGCATCATCATCCACCAGATCGACGCCGCCGTCTCGCCCGCCACCAGCCTCGACCTGGTGCGCGCCCTGGCGATGTACCAGGTCGGCACACTCGGCTGGGAGGACATGAGCTACCACTATCTGATCGACCCCGAGGGCAATCTCTTCGAGGGCCGCCTCGGCGGGCCGACCTCGGCCGTCGATCGGATGAGCGGCGGTGACACCGCCGTCCACATCGCTCTGATCACCCCACGCGATACGCCGCCCAGCCCCACGGCCCAGGGCATCCTTGTGAGCCTGCTGGCCTGGCTCGGCCAGGCCTATGACATCAGCCCGACCGGCGAGCACAGCGTGGTGGCGGGCGACGAGCGCGTGTCCCGGGCGAACATCGCGGGCCACAGCGAGGCCGCGCCCGCGGCGCCCGACCCCTTCCCGCCGCTGGGCAGCCTGCTGCCCCAGATCCGCAGTCTGGCCGACCAGTCGACGGTGCGCGCCCGCTGGTACTTCGCCGAGGGCAATGTCGCCGACTACAGCCAGCGCCTGGCCTTCTTCAACCCCACCGCCGCCCAGACCGACGCCCGCGTGACCCTGGTGCGCCCGGGCTCAGCCCCGGTGACCCGCATAGTCAGCGTGCCGGCCAACGCCCGGGCCGACCTGACGGTCAACGACCTGGTGCAGGGCGCCCCGGCCCTGCCGGCCATCGTCGAGTCGAGCGCGCCCATCCTTGCCGAGCGCAGTATGGGCCTTCAGACCGACATCGACGGCGGCCCGGGCATCGCCGAGCTGTCACGGGTCTGGTACTTCGCCGAGGGCTCCACCGACAATGGCAGCCAGACCTTCCTGATCCTCTTCAACCCCAACCCGGCCGCCGTGCAGGCCAGCGTGACCTACATGCGCCGCGACGGCACCAACTTCGCGCAGGCGGTGCAGATCGCCGGCCAGTCGCGCCTGGTGATCGCGGTCCACGACATCACCCAGCCCGACGGTGTCCAGCCCCTGGCCGGGGCCGACTTCGGCGTCCAGGTGATCGCCGGCCAGCCCATCGCCGTCGAGCGCACCATGCGCTTCGGGCGGAACCTGGCGGGGCTGCACACCGGGCGCGGCATCGCCACCCTGTCGCGCACCTGGCACTTCGCCGAGGGCACCACCGAGGGCGACTTCCGCTACCGGCTGCTGGTGCTCAACCCCAACAGCCAGCCGGCCAGCACCGAGGCGTCCTTCATGGGCCCCGACGGGCGCAGCGAGGTGCGGCGCTACGCCGTGCCGCCCAGATCGCAGCTTGTGATCGACGTCAACGAGATTGTGCCCGGCCAGGGCGTGAGCGCTATAGTCTCGTCCGACCGATCCATCGCCGTCGAGCGCTCGCTAGTCTTCAACGGCGGGGCGGCCGGCACCGTGGGCGCGGGCGCGACGGCCCCAGGCCTGCGCTGGGCCTTCGTCGACGGGCGCACCAGCGACGCCACCTACTATCTCTGCGTCAGCAACCCCGGCAAGACCAAGGCCCGCGTCAGCGTAGACTTCAGCTTCAGCGGGGGCGCCACCGGCAGCCAGAGCTTCGAGGTGCCGGCGGGCGCCCGCTACACTCTGGCCGTGCACGAGTTCTACCCCAATGAGAGCACGGTGGCCGCGGTAGTGCGGAGCACCCAGCCCATCATCGCCGAGCGCTCGGTCTACCCCGGCGGCGGTGTCCGCGGCGGCGCCACCACCCTGGGCATCCCGTTGCCGTAGGGGCGGCAGGCCTTCACCCACGCCCCTTCTTTCCCGCATAGTAGGAAAGAAGGGGCGTCCCGCGTCTACTCGTCTTCGCGCCGCAGGCGCGCCACCAGCCGCGTGTAGAACTGGCTGCTCGGGCGCAGGCGCACAAAGGTGCAGACCTTAGAGCTGCGCCGCACCACCACCGCGTCGCCGTGGTGCAGGGGCAGGTTCTCGCGCCCGTCGACGGCCAGGATGGAGTGATGGCGGCTCTCCACGCGGATCGTCACCACTGCGTCCTCGTGGAGCACCATCGAGGGCACGCTGGTCAGGTGGGGCGCGATACCCACCAGCAGCAGCGCCCGCGAGCGCGGGTCCATGATCGGCCCGCCGGCCGCCAGGGCGTAGGCCGTCGAGCCTGTGGCCGTCGCCACCAGCACCCCGTCGCTGTGGTAGGTCGTCAGCGGCGAGTCGTCCACGCGCACGTGGGCCTTGATCACACGGCTGATGTCGCTGCGCGACAGCACCACCTCGTTGAGGGCCGTAAACTCGGCGACCTGCTGGCCATCGCGGTAGAGGGTTGCCCGGATCAGGGCGCGCTCGTCGTGCCAGCCGCCCCCCTTCGCCACCCGATCGATCGCCTCGTAGACCTCGTCGGGCTGCACTTCGGCCATGAAGCTCAGGTGGCCGAGGGCCACGGCGAGCACCGGGATGTCTAGGGGGAAGCACAGCCGGGCCGCCCGCAGCACTGTGCCGTCGCCGCCCATCGCCACCATCAGGTCGGTGTCGTGGAGCGCCCCCGGGTTGTCGCGGGCCTCCTGCGAGACCCCGCACCAGGCCACGATGCCGCGGCTGCGCAGCCAGGCCGCCAGCTCGTTCGAGCGCTCCACCGTCGACTCAGAGTATGGGTTGTAGAGCACCGCGACACGTCTGAGCATAGTCCTCGCTACCTCTTGGAAAGGGGGCCGGGGGCGCCACGCCGCCCGCCCATCTTCTCCAGAATACCATGGAACCCGTCTCTCAACAAAGCCATGCTATAATGGCCCGCCACGGCTTGCAGGAGCTAGAGGATTATGGATGAGAACCGCCTCGCTTTTCTGAAACGGCTGCTCGGCACCCCCGGCCCCTCGGGCGACGAGGACGCCGCCGCTCGCGCCTGGCGCGAGGAGGCCCGCACCTTCGCCGATAGCGTCAGCGCTGATGTCAGCGGCAATAGCTACGCCGTCCTCGAGGGCGCCGGCCCCCGCGTGCTGCTCGCCGGCCACATCGACGAGATCGGCGTCATGGTGACCTATATCGATGAGAGCGGCTTCCTCTCCTTCGGCGCCGTCGGCGGGTGGGACGCCCAGGTCCTCGTCGGCCAGCGCGTGCGCCTGCTCGGCCCCGCGGGCGAGGTGATCGGCGTGATCGGCAAAAAGCCCATCCACCTGCTCAAGCCCGACGAGCGCGGCCAGGCCAGCACCATCGAGCGCATGTGGATCGATATCGGCGTCGCGAGCCGCGACGAGGCCCTGTCCCTTGTCCAGGTCGGCACCGCCGGCGTGATCGACGCGCCCCTCTACGAGCTGCCCCAGGGCCGCCTGGTCAGCCGCAGCCTCGACGACCGCGTCGGCGCCTTCATCGTCCTCGAGGCCCTGCGCCTGCTCAGCCAGGACCGACCCCGCGCCACGGTGGCCGCCGCCGCCACCACGCAGGAGGAGATCACCTTCGCGGGCGCTATGACGGCCGCCTTCAGCTTCGAGCCCCACGTCGCCATCGCCGTAGACGTCACCTTCGCCACCGACCACCCCGAGTCCGACAAGCGCCAGTACGGCGATGTCAAGCTCGGCGGTGGCCCGGTGCTCTCGCGGGGCTCGGCCAACAGCCCGCGCGTCTACCGCCGCCTCGTCGAGACGGCCGAGCGCGAGCAGATCGCCTACACCCTCCAGATGAGCCCCCGCTACACCGGCACCGACGCCGACGCCATCTTCAAGGCGCGCGGCGGCGTCGCCACGGGGGTCGTCTCGATCGCCACCCGCTACCTCCACTCGCCCAACGAGATGGTCGCCCTCGCCGATGTCGAGCAGGCCGCCCGCCTCATCGCCGCCTTTGTGCGCGGCATCGAGCGCGAGGACGAGTTTATCCCCGCGTAGCGGGCGCCGCCATCCCGCCATTACTCGTACAAGATGGTACAATGATCTGGTCGCGCCGATGATGTCGCGACCGGCCAGCAGCCGACCGACTCACTGACGAGGAGGCATCGACCAATGGCAATTACTATCGAGACGACCGCCCCCCAGTCCACATTCGCCATCGCACAGCACCAGTTCGACCTCGCCGCCGACCTGCTTCACCTCTCCGAGAGCCTGCGCTGCATCCTCCGCGTCCCCCAGCGCGAGCTCAGCGTCAACTTTCCCGTGAAGATGGATGACGGCAGCACCCACATGTTCACGGGCTACCGTGTCCAGCACAACCTCTCGCGCGGGCCGACCAAGGGCGGCATCCGCTACCACCCCGACCTGACCCTCGACGATGTGCGCGCCCTGGCGATGTGGATGACCTGGAAGTGCGCCGTCACCAACCTGCCCTACGGCGGCGCCAAGGGCGGGGTCATCGTCGACCCGAAGCGGCTCTCCAGCGAGGAGATAGAGCGGCTTACGCGGCGCTACGCCAGCGAGATCAGCCTGCTGATCGGCCCCGAGCGCGATATCCCCGCCCCCGACGTCAACACCAACCCGCAGATCATGGCCTGGATCATGGACACCATCTCTATGCACCAGGGCTACACGGTGCCCGCCATTGTCACCGGCAAGCCCCTCAACATCGGCGGCTCCGAGGGGCGCCACTCAGCCACGGCCCAGGGCCTCGTCTACCTCCTCGCCGCGGCCTCCCGCCAGCTAGGCCTCAGCCTGCCCGGGGCCCGCGTGGCCATCCAGGGCTTCGGCAACACTGGCTCGAACATCGCCCGCATCCTGCACGACCTCGGCGCCAGCGTCGTCGCCGTAAGCGACAGCCAGGGCGGGGTCTATAGCCGCCGCGGCCTGCGCCCCGAGGCGCTGCTACAGCACAAGGCCCGCCACGGCACCGTCGCCACATACCCCGAGGGCGAGCAGATCAGCAACGACGAGCTGTTCACCCTCGACTGCGACATCCTCGTCCCCGCCGCGCTCTCGCAGGCCATCAGGGCCACGAACGCACCCCGCGTGCGCGCCCGCATCGTCGCCGAGGTCGCCAACGGCCCCACCACCCCCGAGGCCGACGAGATCCTCTACGACCAGGGCACCTTCGTCCTGCCCGACATCCTTGCCAGCGCCGGCGGCGTCACCGTCAGCTACTTCGAGTGGGTCCAGGGCCTCCAGGAGTTCTTCTGGTCCGAGCGCGAGGTGAACGCCCAGCTCGAGCGCGTAATGCACCGCGCCTTCCAGGCTGTGGTGCGCGCCGCCGAGTCGTGGCGCGTCCATATGCGCACCGCCGCCTACACGATCGCCGTGCAGCAGGTCGCCGACGCCGTGACCACCAGGGGCATC
>JAAXUL010000381.1 GCA_013336035.1 Chloroflexales bacterium | reverse complement strand
GCGCCGGCGAGGGTTCGCTGCGGATTGAGCCGGAGCTGGGCCTCTACCGGCGCCTGGCCGAGCTCGCCGCTGAGCACTGGCCGGATCTGCGCGAGCGGCTGCTCGCAGCGCTGCGCACAAGCACAAGCTGGAGGATCGCTGGTCGCATTGACATCTTTCTCCACGAGGGGTTGATCGACGACGCGATCGCGGCGCTAGGCGCGCATCCCGCTGGCACCGATCTGGCTCGCGTGATGGATGCCGCGACCACGACACATCCCGACTGGGTGATCGCCAGGGCGAGCGCCAGCGCCGAAGCGATCATCAACCCGGGCGACGCGAAACATTACGATTCGGCGGTTGAGTGGCTGCGCCGGGCGCGGGCGGCCTACGATGCGGCGGGCCACCCCCAAGACTGGGCCGCCTACCTCCAGGGCCTGCGTACGAAGCACGGGCGCAAGTATAAGCTGATGGAGCTGCTGGACCGGCTCGAACAGCCTCGGCGCTGAGTACTCAGAGCGGTGGCGGTAGGACAATCTCCTGTTCCAGTTCGGCATTGTGATGTTCAATCAGCGCGATTACCCGGCGCACTTCTGCGGGGTCATCCTGGCGCGCCGCGAGCGGCCTCTGGCCCAGGAGTAGCCCGTGGCCGGCAAAGTCGCGAAAGAGCTCGGAGACATCGTTAGGGACGTAGAGCGAAAGCATGGGGAGCATCGCTCGGATGCGCCATTCCCGGACACGAACCCTACGCAACCAGCGACGGCTGAGGTTCTCTCCTACGACCCAGTACTGCTACGGATCTCCCGGAGAATTGCCTCGACCTGCTCAGGGGATTGGCCGTGCCGGGCGAGTACCTGCGCGGTCAAGTCCAACACATGGTCGGCAAAGCGAAGCGCTATGCGTCCCTCGCCCCTGCTCAAGCTACGCCTCAGGCGGACTGCGTCAAGATGCGGAGCGGATGACATAAATGCCAGGAAATGCTGTTTTCCTGGCAAGAGCATGATTGCACTATTACAGCTGAGCAGCCACCTCGGCGACGGCCTCGGCAAGCATGCGCCGTAGCTCGCGGGTGACCCCGAACGACGACTGGAGGTTGGTGCTCCAGCCGATGACCATGATCCCACGCGGTCCTACACCCGCCACCAATTTGCAGTGAACTTTACGATCCGAGACCATGCAAACTTCTCGTAGCGACACTCCATAGGCAGCGACGAACGCCGTTATCACTCCTGCTCCATTGAGCAGGAGCGTGGTGATATGCTCTTCACTGAGCTGGCGCTGGAGGAAGGTGGCGTCCTCGCTGAGCAGGCGCTGGCGGGTAGCGTCAGGCAGTTTACCCCAGGTGGGGTCGGTAGACCACTGGACGAGGTCGAGGTGGCAGGCAATGACGTCTGCGTAGGAGGCCCCCGGGGGCGCCAGGAGCTCCTCGAGGGGGCGGAACAACCCCAGTGGGGTTGCGCTGAAAGTAGGCGTCGCAGCCGGCGATAACCTGGGCTACGGCCGCCTCAGGCGCATCCAACAGGCCAGTGATAGCAAGAGAGCGCAGGGTCTCCAGGCGGCGGCGCGGCTCAGGCA
Source organism: Chloroflexales bacterium (assembly GCA_013336035.1). Taxonomy (GTDB): domain Bacteria; phylum Chloroflexota; class Chloroflexia; order Chloroflexales; family Chloroflexaceae; genus CAIWXH01. The sequence goes on along the minus strand of JAAXUL010000381.1, from coordinate 5,865 downwards.
GCTCATTCCCGGCGCGGTCGAGGAACTCGACGCGGCTCGGGTTCAGGCCGAGGGTCGCCACGGCCGCGGTGCGCGCATTGCCGAAGGCGACGACCGGCGTGGAGCCGGACACGATGCAGCTATCGGCGGGCGGCGGGCGCTGGACGCGGGCGACAAGGTAGTCGGGGAGCGCCATGCTACACCTCGTTGAGCATCAGCCCGTCAATAAGAGCCAGCAGCGAGCGGGAGTCGGCTTGGTCGTCGGTCTGCTTGTACTGCGCCGGGTCGCGGTTGGCCTCGGCGCGGGCGATGAAGGAGCCGTCGTCACGCGCGGCGAAGGTGACCGCGTAGATCTGGCAGCCGGTCCAGCTGCGGTGGAGGTGGAGCGTGTCGCCCTCGACGAAGGCGAACCACTTGTCCTCCATCGCGCGCGGCACGCTGCCACGGCGGATGCGGGCCAGCTCGGCGGGCGTGTAGACCCGCTCGATCGCCAGGACGGCCCGCTGCTCGGGCATCGGTGCGGTCTTCCAGTCGGCGCGGGTGGCCAGGATGACCGGCTCCTCGGCGCCCTCCAGGAGCTCCAGGCTCTCGGCGGCACGAAAGAGCCCCGGCCGGTCGTCCTCCAGCTCGCGGTAGCGCTTGACGATCGCCTGGGCGCCCCATGTCAGTTCGCCCTTGTCGGCCGGCCCCGGCGCGCCGAGGATGGTCACAATGCGCCCCTCGGGCAGGAAGAGGCCGATGGCCGGTACCTCGTGGCGGTCGAGGATGGCGAGCGACCCCTGGGCGCGCACCAGGAAGACGTGATGCCAGTTGGCGGCGCTCTCGTGGCGGAAGAGCAGGAGCGCGGCGTAGGCGGTGAGCCCGGTCTCCTCGCGCAGCTCGCGGGCGACGGCAGATAGGGGCAGCTCGCCGGGCTCGATGCCACCGCCCGGCAGCAGCCAGGTGCCGTCGCGGTCGGCGTGGATGAGCAGGCCCGTCTGGCCCTCGTGGGACCACGCGACCATAGCGGTGGCGCGCTGGCGCTTCGGCTTCATCTGGCGGCCTCCTTGGTGGCTGATGGGTGCAGGTCCGGCGCGTAGCCGTGGGCCAGGGCGCGCACGGTCGAGGGCGGGGTGAGGACGGCGATGACGAGGCCAGCCGGGCGCGTGGCGGGCACGCCATAGCCCTGTAAGCGCCAGGGTAGCAGCCTGTCCCCGAGCACCAGGTGGGGCCTGTTGCCAAGATCGACGAAGGCGCCGTCGGGCAGGGCGTCGAGGGCGGCCTGGTAGGTGCGCTTGCGCCGGTCGCGCAGGCGCGGGGCCTCGCTGAGCCGCTCGCGGTGCAGCTGCCGGTCGATGCGGTCGACGCCGCGCTCGTCGGCGTCAGCCTCAGGGTTCGTGGCCAGCCAGCACTCGGCGAAGGCACGCGCCTTCGCCCGGTTGCACTCGTGGCAGGGCCGGTGGCCAGCGGCGAGGGCCGTGGCCTCGTCGAGGAAGAAGAGCGCGGTCCACCTGCCCGGCGGCATGAGCGTCTGTTGGCGCCCCTTGAAGTCGAGCCGGCAGATGATCCAGCGCCTCACCTGATAGGGGCGCAGGATGCGGTCGCCCCGGTCGTGTAGGCAGCCGCGGTTGCCCATCACCATGCCACGGGCCGGGTCAATGATGATCTCCCCATAGGGTGTGACGCGGTTTTGGAGGGGCATAGAAGTCGTTATCCTGATCACCGCACTCGTGCCCGCGCCGCCTCCGTCGTCTCACGAAGCAGCGCCACGACCCGCTGGGCGGTCTCTGCGTCCAGGGCGGCGCGGCGCTGCCAGAGCTCACCGGCGGTCTCTACGATAGTTTCTGCTGGCCAGACCGGTGTCGCCGGCTGCTCCAGGGTTAGCGTGCCGCGGGATGCCTCGTCGGCCCCTTCGTCGGTGGCCCAGATCACGACCGGTTGCACCCAGGGGATGTTCAGGCCTTGCTCAGCGCAGAAGGCCTGGAGGCGCGCGGCGTTGCGGCGGGCCTGCTGCCCGGGGTGGGCGCTCAGCTTCCGCCAGCCACGCTTGCCCCGGTACTCCCAGGTGTCGCCGATGTTACGCACCGCACCGGTGTAGGCTTTGACCTCGAAGGCCCATATGCCGCCTGGCCCCACGAGTACGAGATCTATGTCGCCACCCCGGCGGCCCGGCCAGGTGAAGTTGCGCAGTAGGACCCAGCGGTCGTCGAGCACGGCCCGGAGGCGCTCAACGACCTGTTCTTCTCCCAGGCGGCCCGCGTGAAATGTCTCGAAGCGACGGACTGAGCGAGTCGTCAGTCTATCCAGGAGGATCATCAAGCCAATGGCTACCCAGAGTGCGAGGCTGATCCAGATCGGAAGCCGGAACACGAGGATGAGCACACTAGCGACGATTGTGACCAACATAATGCTGAAGAAGATGCCCGTCATCAAGCCCGTGAGTAGGATGGCCAGCCGCTCCTCACGCTCGGTATAGCGGCTGCCGGTGATGACCGTAAGCGGGCGGGGTAGCTCGGCGGGCTCGACATCGAGGAGGCGGGATAGCAGCAACGTGCGTGCGGCCGTGCGTATCCGCTCCTGTGTGACGCTCTCCATCGCCCAGACGAGATCTTTAAGTGAGATTGTTCCCTGGTCGAGCGCATCACCGATCGGCTGGTTGATGCCGCGGAAGGGCCAGCGCACCGTCCGGGCCTGGCCCAGCGTCATGCCGGTCAGCGCGGTAAGATGGGCCGCCCAATCGATCGAGGAGGCGCCGGAATCAGGTTCGGGGAAACGGACAGCGACATCCTGGGCGACGCGTTGGGCCAGCGCATCGCCTGGTGCGAGTTGCAGGGCCAGCCGGGTGGCGGCCTGCGCCTCGTCGGCAATGTCTGTGAGCCTGGCTAGCCGCAGCAGCGCGTGCTCGCGGGTCAGGTAGGCACGTAATGCTACTAAGCTGGCTGTGAGATCTCCCTCCTCTCGGCGTTGGATGGCCTCTGTGAGTAGAGCATCTGCACCCGACCGGTGCGTTACCATTCCGCCTTCGTCCTCCAATTTCGGCATCCCCAGTTCTACATAGGGCCACTTCTACAACCTTACTTAAGCTTCTTACCGCCTTCGGGGCGAATCAATCCCCTAATCCGGGCATATGCAAGATCGCCTCTCGAAGGAGTTGCTCCTGGGCAACTGGGGCCTGCATATTTGCCTCTTGTGGTGCAATTATTTTCACTGCTTCCTCGGCCCGAGCGCGCAGCTGATCGAACTGTCGTCGGAGCGTGTCGCGGCTGCCGTTCTGGATCTGGACGTAGAAGGGATCGGTAGGGGATGGCTGGAGGTTCTCAATGTTGACTAGCCGTAGCAGCGGTGCGAAGGGGAAGCGATGACGTTTGAGCCCAATGATGGCTTGCTCTGAGAATGCCTGGGGAAGAGCGTGGTCAAACATGTCTGGCTGTTGCCCCATAGCAATCTCGACCAGCGCCGTGTGAAGGAGGATGTCACGAGCCTCGGCCTCGTGGGCGAGCTTCTCTGCACGCTGTCGATTCTCGATGACCGAGCGCAGCTGCTCCGCGCGGGCCGCGATCCGCTCTTGCATGGCTTGCACCGCCGTTTGGCGCAGTTCTTCGCTCCAGTTGGTATTCGGTGCGAGATTCTCTACCTCGCGGATCTCGCTGATCAGGCGTGGGCGAGTGTCACAAGTGTAGTAGGCATGGGCCGGCGCTGGCTGTTCAATGCTCAGGTGCAGCAGTCCATTCATCCCAGAGGCGGGGATCGGCTTCTCTACCGTGTTCAGCAGGTCGGTGAAAAGCGGCACACCGTAGGTCAGGAGGCGCACGGTGCTCGCATAGGTGTCAAAGACCTGGCGGTTGAAGGTCACAGCAATGAGCCGGTCTTCCCAGCTGAGGAAGTAGGCTCCGGGGATGGTCGGGTGGGGCTGGAAGCGGTCGCGAAGTGATGGGGCGGTCGTTAGGATGCGCTCCAGTTCGGCGAGAGTGAGCGGCGGCGCGTTGCCTGCGCTGACAACGCTTCCATCAAGATATTCGTCTAGGCTGAAGGCTGCGACCTGCTGGGCATCCAGTTCCTGCTGAATCTCAGCCAGCTCGCGCTCAATCTGGCGCTGCCGCGCTGGGGCAGGCAACATCGCCAGCGTCTGGATCGAGCGCGCAACCCGTGAGAGGATCGGTTGGAGCACACCGACGACCGCTTCAAACCAGTCGATTCGGGCACCGAGCCGCTGGTAGACGGTCGCCTCAATGGTGTCCTCGTAGAAGTAGTTGCGGATCCAGACTTCCTGGTAGTGCTGCCCGATGCGGTCGATACGCCCGATGCGTTGCTCAACGCGCATGGGGTTCCAGGGCATGTCGTAGTTGATCAGCACGCCGCAGGTCTGTAGGTTCAGACCCTCGCTCGCCGCCTCAGTGCAGAGCAAGATCTTTACCTCGTCGCCTTTGCGGAAGGCGGTCTTGATCGTCTCCTTGGATGTGGTGATCCAGGCACCTTCCTGCCAGCGTTCCCCACCGCGCCCTGAGTAGCACGCGACCTGGCTGCCATAGACCGGCACCAGCTGATCGCGGATGTAATCCATCGTGTCGGTGTATTGGGTGAACACAACTACAGTGTCGCGCTGAGTAAAGATGGCGCTCAGGTCGCGCTGGAGCCGCTCAAGCTTTGAGTCACTGGCGAGCTGCTGAAGCTCGTGCAGGAAATCTTCAAGGTAGGCGATCTCGCTGAGCTGTAGGGTTCGGCGATCCTGGGGCAGCTCCTCCTCAATATCCTGATCGAGCTCATCCTGCTCCAGCTCGTCATCTTCATCCAGCCCGAGGGAGCTGGCGACGCCTTTCAGGTAGGCTAGCCGGCGCTCCAGGCTGCGGCGGATCGCGTAGAAGCTTGAGGTGAGGCGGCGACGGTACACGGTCATGATGAAGCCAAGGCCTTTGCGCTCCGCCTCATAGTGTGCGTAGAAGTCGGCGATGTACTCTTCGATCCGGTGATAGAGCACCTGCTCGGCGACGAGCATCGAGATCCACTCGAGACGTGGCACCCGGCTCGGCACGCGCTCCTTCAGGATGCCGCGACGTCGGTATTCTCGGAGTAGCTCACGGGTATTGCGGAAGATGAAGCGGCGCAGCGGGGTGTGGCGACGGGCATATTCGAGGGCCAGCGCGCGCGCCGCCGGCGAGAGCTGGCGGAGCAACTGCTCACGTCGCGATGATCGTGGGAGAGTCTGGATCTGTTGCCACTCGACGAGTCCGACCCGCTCCTGGGCCATACTGGCGAAGAGCGGGTCTTCAGTCCCGCCAGTGTCAAAGTAGTCGCGTACCAGATCGAAGATCGTATCCCACTCGGCCTGGTCATAGTCGATGGTGGCCTGCCGTAGCTGGGTGAAGAAGCCGAGGAAATTGCGCTCGCTCGCTCCCCAACGACCGCCCATACCTAACACGCGCAGCAGGTCGTAGACCTCAACCGGGTGAACCTGCATTGGGGTCGCGGTCAGGAGCAGGAGACCATCAGTGCGATCCTTGAGTGCCATCAGCAATTCTAGCAGCCGGTTCGGTCGATAGCGAGGGGCGAGGAAGTCACGCCGGCGGGCGTGGTGGGCCTCGTCGACGACGATCAAGTCCCAGTGCCCAGCGTCAAGAAGCTGCTTCTTACGATCCTGGCGCTTTACCAGTTGGCTCGTGGTCAACATGATCGGGTGGCTATCAAAGGGATTCGTTGTGCTGGCCGGTCGCTCGTCGTTGTGGTAGCCCCGGAAAGTTGCGCCATCGTAGCGCGGTACATCGAGGGCGAATTTCTCGTAGAGCTCTTCCTGCCACTGTCGCAGCACGCTGCGCGGTGCGAGGATAAGGCAGCGCTGCACTACGCCGGAAATGATCAACTGGCGTATAGCCATGCCAGTCTCAATGGTCTTACCTAGGCCGACCTCATCGG
>JAAXUL010000380.1 GCA_013336035.1 Chloroflexales bacterium | reverse complement strand
AGCGAGCTGCGACAGGATGCTTCCGGCATCGTCAAGCGCGCTGCTTCTTCTGGAAATCCTGTGTTCATAACCCAGCATGGCCGTGCTTCAGCGGTCTTGGTGAGTGCAGGCGCCTACGAGAAGACCCAGCGCGAACTCGAGATTCTGCGCATCTTGGCTCAAGGCGAAGCCGATATCGCGGCCGGTGTCGGCCATGATCTGGACGTCGTGATGGCCGAGGCTGACGAGTTGCTGCGACGCTCGTGATCGTCAGATTCACGCCGGCCGCCCGGGCGCAGTTGCTCGAGGCCGTGACATATATCAATGCTGAGCGTCCCGCAGCAGCTCGCGACTTCAGGATGCGCGTGGACGCTGCGCTGCGCCGGCTTCTCGATGCCCTGTGGCGGCGGCTAGAGCTACTGGCCGCTCGCCAGAGCTTGCCGCCCCCTCTGGCCGCTCGCATAGAGGCCGCGCGCGAGCGCCTGCGCGGCCTGCGCGGCCTGCCCTTCCTGGCCGGCGTGCCGCCTCTGGCCGACTTCCGAGGCCCCACGCCGCGCATACAGCGCGATGCGGACTACCGCACCGTCTACAGCATGTGGCGGCTGCTGCGCCGGCGCCCTCTGCTCACCTGGGACGAGGCGACCCTGAGCATCCCCGTGTCCGACCTGCCGCGGCTCTACGAGCGCTGGTGCGCCGCGTGCACGGCGCTGGCCCTGCTCGAGCTGCCTGGCTACGCGGTGACCTCTCAGGCGATCCTTGTGGACGGCGGCGACGAGCAGCTGCTCGCGCTGGCCGAGGATGTGCCGCTGGTGGCGCTAGAGGGGCCAGGCGGCGCGCTGGCGCTGCGCTACCACCCGCGCTATAGGCCGCTGCGCGTGGCGCCGGGGTGGCAGGGGCCACGAGCCACGAGCCAGGGGCCAGGGGCCAGGGGCCAGGAGACCGCGGCCTTTGGCTCACTGGACCGGCATACGCGAGTGCCGGACCTGGCGATCGAGCTGCTGCGCCAGGGCGGCGCGCCCGCCGTCATCGTGCTCGACGCCAAGTACCGCCTCGACGCCGGCGGCGGCGTGCCCGAGGAGGCCCTCGCCGACGCCTACAGCTACCTGGGCGCTATCGGCACGCCGGGCGGCGGGCGGGCCACCGTGGCGGCCGCCCTGCTCTACCCGGGCCACGGCCCCGCCGAGGCCTACGCCAGCGGCGTGGCGGCCCTGCCTCTACTGCCGGGGGCCGAGGGGGAGCTGCGCGAGTGGCTGGCCAGAATGGCTGTGATCACGCCATCTGACCGCTAGTGCTGCTGGGCCCCGACGTGCATATGGGCGTTGTAGCTCGAGCGCACCATGGGTCCGCTCTCGATGTGGCGGAAGCCGCGGCGCAGGCCCTCTTCCCTAAAGGTGGCGAACTCGGCGGGGGTGACGTAGCGATCGACGGGCCAGTAGCTGCTGTCGGGGGCAAGATACTGACCGATCGTCATCACATTCACATCGGCCGAGCGCAGGGCGTCCATCACCTCGATCACCTCGGCGTTGGTCTCACCGGCGCCGACCATCATGCCGCTTTTGGTGGTGAGCTGCGGGTCGAAGGCGCGGGCGCGGGCGAGCAGCTCGATGCTCTGCTGGAAGCCGGCCCGGGGGCGGAAGCGGCGGAAGATGCGCGGCGCCGTCTCGATATTGTGGTTGAGCACATCGGGGCGGGCCGCGAGCACGAGCTGCAAGGCCTCCCAGTTGCCGTCGAAGTCGGGGATGAGCACCTCGATCTTGCACTCGGGCTCGCGCTGGCGGATCAGCTCGATCGTGCGGGCGAAGATATGGGCCCCGCCATCGGGCGCGTCGTCGCGGTTGACCGAGGTGAGCACGGCGAAGCGCAGGCGCAGGTGGGCCACCGAGGTGGCCACGCGCTCGGGCTCGTCCTCGTCGATGGGCCGCGGCTTGCCCTTACCGATCGCGCAGTAGCGGCAGCCGCGGGTGCAGGTGTCGCCCAGCAGCAGGAAGGTCGCGGTGCGGTGGTTCCAGCACTCGCCCAGGTTTGGGCAGCGGGCCTCCTCGCAGACCGTGTTGAGGCCCTTCTCGCGCATCAGGCGGTGCACATCCTGGTAATTCTCGCCCGAGGGGGCCCGGGCCTTCAGCCACTCGGGCCGGCGGGGGCGAGCAGGCGCGGCTGGGGCGCTCGCGCCGCCGCTCGGCATCAGGGGGATTATCTCAGCCATACCACAGCGCTTTCTAGCCAATAGCAGTCATATCTCGCATATTGTACCGCACCGGGCAGCTCATCCACGGCCCTCGCCGATCTCCGGCCCATCTTGTGCCGGCTCTGCGCCGGATGCCGCCGGTGATAGCGGCGCCGCACGAGCCTCGGCGAGGCCCAGGCTCACCGTAAAGACCGCGGCGAAGTGCGCGAGCAGACGGACCTCGACCTCGCCGGCGGGCGGCGCGGCGCCGAGCAGATCCGCCAGCGAGGTGACGGCGCGGTCGCCGATGCCGCAGGGGACAATCAGGCCGAAGCCGGCGAGGTCGGGGCTGACGTTGAGCGCGAAGCCGTGTGAGGTCACGCCGGCGGCGCTGAGCCTCACGCCGATCGCGCAGATCTTGGCGCGCCCACCGCCCACCCACACCCCTGTCAGGCCGGGCACGCGCTCGCCGGTCAGGCCGTAGTCGGCCAGAGTGCGGATGATCACCTCCTCGAGGCCGCGCACATAGCGGCCCAGGTCGGCGCCGTGCTGGGCGAGCTTGAGGATGGGGTAGCCGACGATCTGCCCGGGGGCATGGTAGGTCACATCGCCGCCCCGGTCGGTGCGCGCGAGGGCCACGCCGCGGCGGGCCAGCTCATCGGTGGGCAGCAGCACGTTGGCGGGGTCGGCGCGCACGCCGAGGGTGATCGTGGGGGGGTGCTCGAGCAGCAGCAGGGTGTCGGGGGCGTGGCCCGCCGAGCGCGAGGCGACGAGGTCGCGCTGGAGGGCCAGGGCCTCATCGTAAGGCACGCACCCGGCGCGGATCAGCCGCACGGCGCGAAGAGCGGGGGTGGTGATCATAGGGGGCAGTATACCACTCGGCGCGGGTGAGGGCCTCACAAGCGTATGCAACCCTTTAGTGGGGGTAGAGCCTGCCCCAAGGGGCTACAAAGAAGCGGGACCCATGGTAGAATTGATCTGCAACCCGACGCAGTAGTATAACGTAATAGGAAAGGCGGCACATGCGCCCGTGGGCGATCGACGGTGATCGCAGCGCTCTCCACGGAGATGAGCTCTGTGCGCCGCGATTGGAACTTGCAACGTCTCACCTCGGAGGGACTGCGACCCATGGACAGCAACCACATTGCCGACCTGCTCTCTCACCCGCGCGTCATCGAGACCCGAGAGCATATGCACCACAGCGTGCCGAAGCATGATCATATGATGCGGGTGGCCCGCTACTCATACTATCTGGCGCCTATCCTTGGCGCCGACCGCCGCACCGCCACGCGGGCGGCCATCCTGCACGATATCGACTCGCGCCTCGGCACCCTGCGGACCCACGGCGCGATCGCCGCCCAGGTCGCCGCCGAGCTCGGCGAGCCCGAGATGGTCTCGCGGGCGATCGTCAGCCACATGTACCCGCTGGGCCCGCGCCCCACCACCCGCGAGGGCTGGGTCCTGGCGGTCGCCGACAAGATCGCCTCGTTTACCGACCTCACCTCGTTTGTGGGCGGCCTGTTCACGGGGCGCAGCCTGAAGGTGCGCCGGCAGCTCTGCGTGACCGACCCGTTTTATGTGGCCCGGGTGACCCGCCGCCGCCGTCGCCGCCTGATCGGCCGCCTGTGGAAGACGATCGGCCGCGAGGGGCTGTCGGAGCGACCCTAGTACAGCCGTCTTCTCACCCGCCCTGCCGCTTCGGCGCGGGAGCTACGGGGTCGGCGAGGGGCGCGGCCGGCTCAGACGGGGGCAGAGGGGCGGCGATGTCGTCGGGGGTGGCCCACGGCGCGGGCGGGGGCTCGTAGTCCGGGTCGGCCTCGGGGGGGCGGATCTTGCCTTCGCGGCGCAGGCGCGGCGGCATCTGGCCCGCGGGGCGGGGCGGCTCGCTCAGGCGGCCGTACAGATAGGCGAAGACATCGCGCGAGACGGCCCCCAGCGGCGCCGAGAGGATGGCGCCGATCACGCCGAAGACCGTCGAGCAGACCACCAGCAGCAGCATCAGCAGGGCCGGGTGCAGCCCGACGCTGTCGCCCACGATCCGCGGCACGAGGAAGTTATTCTCGAGCTGCTGGATCGCCACATACAGCACCACGACCGCTAACCCAGTGGTCGGCGAGTCGATAAAGCCGAGGATGATCGCCGGGATCGAGCCGAGGATCGGCCCGATGATCGGGATCAGCTCGGTGACGCCGGCGATCACCGCGAGCAGCAGCACGTAGGGGATATGCAGGCCCAGCATATTGAGGATGGCCAGGCCGATCCCCGCCGAGCTGCCGACGACTAGCCCCAGGAGCAGCTGGCCGCGCAGGTAGCCGCTGAAGTCGTAGTCGACGATCGTCACCACCGACCAGAAGTCGGCCCGCAGCCAGTGGGGCAGGGTGCGGTCGATCATGTCGCGCCCGGCCTTCTGGTCCATCAGCACATAGAACAGCCAGAACGGGATCAGGAAGAAGCCGAGCAGGAACGAGACCGTGTTGGCCACCGAGAGGAAGCTGTCGAGCAGGAAGGTGCCGATGCCCTGGAGGTAGGTGACGAAGTTGGTGCGCAGCGTGTTGGCGGCCTGGCTGACGATGCTGGAGACCGCGTTCTGCACCTGGGCCCGCATGGCGGCGGGCAGGTTGGCGATCAGCAGATCATATTGCTTGATCAGCGCGTTGACCCAGCCCTGGACGGTGGGGATGTCGGGCAGGGCGCGGATGAGCTGGCCCAGCTGCTCGGTGAGGGGCGGCACGAGGAAGGCGAAGAAGGTGATCACCAGGGCCAGCACGGCCACGTAGACGATCACGATCGCCGCCCAGCGCGGCATACGGCGCTCGAGCCTGTTGACAAAGGGCAGGAACAGGTAGGCGAGCACGAGGCCGAAGATAAAGGGCGTCAGGGCCGAGCGGGCCTGCCAGAGCAGCCAACTGACCCCGTAGACGGCTGCCAGCACCAGCGCCCAGCGGGCCACGCTCCGCCCTGTGATCCTGTTCAAAAAAGTCTGCATACAGTAGATGAGGGCTATCGCTTCAGGGGCGCAGAGCCACCACGACACGAACCTTATGATACACGGATCGTGCCGTCAGGTGAAGAGGGCTGCCCCTCTCTTGCGTGTGGTGAGGGGGCGGGAGGCGGGGGCGCAGGGGCTAGCGGTCATCTCGCCCGCTGAGCACACTGATCGTAAGCACGGTGGCGGTGCTGTCGCCCATATTGACCCAGCTGTGGGCCACATCCTCGTGGTAGAAGAGGGTGTCGCCGCGGCGCAGCTCGTACTCCTCCTCGCCAAGGTTGTAGCGGAGCAGGCCCTCGAGGACCAGGACCATCTGGCTGCCGCGGCTCGAGAAGCCCTGCTGGCCGCTGCCAGGGCGCGCCTCGATCAGGCGGGCCTCGACATCGCTGTTGGGGGGCAGCAGCGAGAAGACCTGTACGGGGGCGTCGTCGAGGCTGAGGCGCACGCGGTCGACGGGGGTCACCACCTGGCCGACCTGCTGGCTATCCTCGCCCTCGAAGAAGTGGGTCATCTGCACGCTGAAAAACTGCGCGAGCTTGCGCAGGTTCGCCACCGAGATATTGACTTTGTCCCGCTCCAGGCGGCTGAGGAATGATGGGGTGAGCCCCGAGCCCTCTGAAACCTCCTGCAAGGTCAGGCCCCGCTCCTGGCGGAGCCGGCCGATCTTCTGGCCGAGCGACATGGTGCACCGCCTTCTGCGGATAATCTATCAAAAAAGAAGGGGGTAGCCGACCCCCCTCATTATTCCAACTCTTGGATTATACGCCACACGAAACCGCTATGTCAAGGCTGTGCACACCCCTCGGATGCGATTTTGCGGCATAATTACGGGCTAGAAGGAGTGCTCACGCAACTAGTTGCAAAGGTGCAGCTGCACCGATTTGAGCTATAGGTAATGAAATAGGCCAATCAGCACTTCACATGGCTGGCCCCGGCAGCTAGATCTGCCGGTCGCGCCGGCGCAGGGCCCAGGCCGTGAGGCCAAGGCAGACGACGGTGTAGATCAGCAGCGCCAGCCAGCTATCGAGCAGGTGCCCGGTCGTGTGGGTGAAGGCGCCTTCGGCGCTCAGGAAGCCCGGGGCGCACCCGGGCGGCACACTGCCCCGGTCGTCGATGTTCGGCAGGTTGCAGAGCGCGTTCAGGTCGATGCTCGTCCCCAGGGCATCCATCGACCAGCGGCTGATCGTCAGCCACGAAAGCGGGGTGGCCGCGCCCTCGACCTTGAAGATCAGGCCCGCGAAGAGGATCTGCGGGATCAGGGCCAGGGGCACGATGCTGATCGCCCGGTCGCCGCTGGCCGAGAAGGCGCTGATCACCAGCCCCAGGGCCATCCCGGCCAGCGAGGTCAGCAGGAGGGTCGCGAAGGTCTCGAGCAGGGGCGGCAGCAGCAGCCCGGTGTCGCCCGGGAAGCGCACCGTGATCGCCACGATTCCCAGTAGCATCAAGGTCTGCACCAGCACCAGCAGGCTTAGGACAGCGACCTTCGAGACGATGTAGGGGCCGATGCGCAGGTTGACCAGACGCTCGCGCTGGAAGATCGGGGCCTCTTTGACGATCTCGCGGGCCGCGTTGATGATGCCGAACCAGACGCTCACCGTGGCCAGCATAAAGAGGACCTTCTTGGCCTCGCCGCGCTGGAGCACCTCGGTGGCCTGGGCGCCGGTCAGGGCGTCGGGGCGGGCCACAAGCAGCAGCAGCAGGGCGATGATCGGGGCCTGGAGCAGCAGGATCAGCAGGCTGCGCCGGTCCTGTAGGGTCAGGTCGAGGTAGCGCCGCGCGAGCAGGGCGAACTGACGCAGGGGCGCGGCGTTGTGCCGGGCCTTCGCCTTGGGGGCGGCCTGGGCCTGCACTGCCGGCGCCGGGGTCTCGGCCAGGCGGGCGCTGATGTAGCGCTGATACTGCGCGCAGCCCCGGTACTTCAGCTCCCAGAGCTCGGCCAGCGAAGGCGGGCCGCCGCGGTTGGCGGCCTGTGATTGCCGCCACGCCTCGTACTCGGCCTTGAGGTCGCGCTGGACGACCAGGCCGCCAGGGCCGCCCAGGCCCTCGAGCTTGGTGTAGATGTCGGCGAAGTCGCCGCCGGTGACATTGAAGAAGGTCAGGGCCTCGGCGGGCGGCCCGAAGTAGACCAGGCGCCCGGCCGCCATAAACGCCACGTGATCGCAGACAGTGATATTGGCGGTGGCGTGGGTTACCAGGACCACCGTGTGCCCGCTATCGGCCAGGCGGCGCAGGGTGTACATCATCTTCTTCTCGAGGCCCGGGTCGAGGTGCTGCTCAAGGATGCCGGCGGT
>JAAXUL010001178.1 GCA_013336035.1 Chloroflexales bacterium | reverse complement strand
CTGCGCCGGCCCACGATCCAGACCCTGCGCCGGCTCATCCAGCTCGGCGTCGTTGCCTTCATCGCCGTGGTCGCCGGGCGCCACCTCGTCCTGGGCGACAGCGTGCCCTCGCCCGAGGCCTTCTGCCCCTTCGGCGGCCTCGAGACGCTCTACACCTACCTCAGCAGCGGGGGCAAAACGATCAGCCACACCCACCTCTCGAACCTGGCCCTGTTCCTGGCCGTGGCGGTCACCGCCGTGGTGGCCCGCGGCGCCTTCTGCGGCTGGCTCTGCCCCTTCGGCACTATCCAAGAGTGGATCCACAGCTTCAGCCGCTGGCTCCAGCGCCGCGTCCCGCCCCTCGGCCGAGCCATGCGGGCGCTGAATAAGCGGCTCAACCCGCGGGCGAAGCGCGGCGCGCCCGCCGGCCCGACCCTCGGCCAGCGCATCGACCGCGTCCTCAGCTACGGGCGCTACCTGGTGCTGGCCTGGGTCATCGGCGGCACGATCGCCTACGGCAGCATGGTCTTCCGCGACTACGACCCCTGGTCGGCCCTGCTCAGCATCGCCGAGCTCCAGGTGACGGTGGGGACGTACGTCCTGATCATCTCGCTGGTGGCCTCGCTGTTCGTGGAGCGGGCCTGGTGCCGCTACGCCTGCCCGCTGGGCGCGACGGTCAGCCTGCTCGGGCGGCTCAGCCCGCTGCGCATCGAGCGCACGGCCAGCGCCTGCACCAGCTGCGGGCTCTGCACCCAGCGCTGCCCGATGGGCATCGACGTGGCCCGCGCCGACGCTGTGACCGACCTGCGCTGCATCAGCTGCCTCACCTGCTTGAGCGAATGCCCACGGCCCGAGGCGCTCGACCTGCGCCTGGCCCTCCCCGGCGGCGCCCCCGTGGCCGCCCCGGCCCCCACCAGTGGCGATTAGCCGTACGCCCGCCCGGCGTGTGATACCGAGCAGGCCGAAACGAATGTTGTGCAGGGAGGGCTCGCCCTCCCTGCGACCCTCCCGCATACCAATGAGGAACTGACGATGACGACCCAGACGCCCGCCCAACGCCCGCGCCGGAGCCTGCACGTGAGCGGGCTGGTCTACGCCGCCCTGGTGCTGGTGCTCTTCTTCGGAACCATCCAGGTCGCCCAGTACGCCGGCCTCTGGTCAGTCTCGGGCAAGCTCACCCCCGACGGGGCGCCCATCCAGCTGAGCGGCGCCGACCCGGCCGAGATCAAGGGCTGGATGAGCATCCAGCAGGTGCTCGACGCCTACCCGGTGGAGCAGGCCGCTCTCTACGAGCGCTTCGGCATCCCGGCCGACGTGGCGCCGAGCACGCCGCTGAAGGACCTGGAGGCGATCGCCGAGAGCTTCTCCGTGACCGACCTGCGGACCTGGGTAGCGGAGCAGGCGGCGCCGTAGCCGCGGTGTACCGCGGAGGTGAGGCGGGTGGCCCCACCGGATGGGGTGCGAACGCGGCGCGAATCACGGCGTAACAGATTGGGCCGGCCTTCGTTCTTGGGGGTGAGCTGGGGCGGGGCCGGCCGGCGCCTCGCCCCAGCAGCGGGAAGGACCGTCGACCACGCTCCGGGTTCGCCCATCGCCGTTGCCACCGCCTCATTCGCGCACAGGAGGGTTCTATGCGACCGCTACTGCGACCGCTCGTCACGTTCGCCGCCGTCCTCGCCGTCGGCGGCTCGCTCAACGTCACCTTCGCCCAGCCCCGCGAGCGCTGCTTCCCCGAGACCGGCTATTGCCTCAGTGGCCGGGTGCTGGAGTTCTGGGAGCAGAATGGCGGCCTGGCGGTCTTCGGCTACCCGACCGGCCCCCAGCAGGCGGTCGTCGTCGAGGGCCAGAGCGTCCAGGCCCAGCAGTTCGAGCGCAACCGGCTGGAGCTGCACCCGGAGGCACAGCCCCCCTACGATGTGCAGCTGGGCCGCCTCGGCGCCCAGGTGCTCGAGCGCCAGGGCCGCGACTGGGCGAGCTTCCCCAAGAGCGACCCCTCCGCCCCCTTCTACTTCGCCGAGACCGGGCAGGCCGTCGCCCCGGCGTTTGTGGCCTACTGGCAGGCGCACGGCCTCGACCTGGATGGTCAGCCCGGGGCTAGCCTGCGCGAACGCCTAGCCCTCTTCGGGCTCCCGCTCTCCGGCCCCGTAGAGGAGAGCCTGAGTGACGGCCAGGTCCATACGGTGCAGTACTTCGAGCGGGCACGCCTCGAGCTGCACGTCACGACGCCCGAGGCCGATCAGCAGCAGGACCGTGACCGCACCAGTGAGGCTGACCAGCAGCAGGACCGCGACCGCACCAGTGAGGCTGACCAGCAGCAGGACCGTGACCGCACCAGTGAGGCTGACCAGCAGCGGGACCGTGACCAGGTGATGCTGGGCCTGCTCGGGAACGAGACCTGTGACCCGTCGGGCACCGGGAGCGGTCCGGCGTACCCCGCCCCTCAGCCAGGGCAGCCCCCGCAGCACGGCCAGCCGGCCACCACGCCCCAGGCGGGCCAGCCCAGCGAGCCCCCGCAGCACGGCCAGCCGACCACTACGCCCCAGGCGGGCCAGCCGAATGAGCCCCCGCAGACCGGTCAGCCGAATGAGCCCCCGCAGACCGGTCAGCCGAATGAGCCCCCGCAGACCGGTCAGCCGAATGAGCCTCCGCAGACCGGTCAGCCCAGCGAGCCTCCGCAGACCGGTCAGCCCAGCGAGCCTCCGCAGACCGGTCAGCCCAGCGAGCCCCCACAGACCGG
>JAAXUL010000379.1 GCA_013336035.1 Chloroflexales bacterium | reverse complement strand
GAGCGCGGAGCGGACTTTCTTGTGGGCCGCTTCGAGCTGCTCCAGCCGGTCGGCCAGCGCGGCGCGGTTGCCGCTGTGCCGGTCGACGTCGCACTGCCGCTTGAGGGCCGCCTCGGCGTGGGCCAGTAGGCCGCCGGCGATACGCAGGGCCTTATCGGCGCGCCCGCGGGAGGCCTGGGCGCGGGCGAGGGTTAGCAGGTCGGCCTCGCGGCGCACGTCGACCTCGGCGTCGACCAGGCCGGCGGCCTCGGCCCACTCGTCGACCTCGTCGAGGTCGCCATCGGCGACGGCGAAGCTGGCGCGCAGCTCTGCGATGATCTCGAGATCCTCGCTCAGGTCGAGGCGCTGGGCGATAGCCTCGCCGGCATCGAGCCAGGTCAGGGCGGCGGCGGGGTCGCCGCTGGCCCGCGCGAGGCGGGCGAGCAGGCAGTGGGCGTAGAGGATCATGCGGGGCTGCCCGCCGGTGGCCTCGAGGGCCTGGAGGCCGCCCATGGCCAGGGCGCGGGCCGCCGGAAGGTCGTCGCGGTCGTAGGCGATCCTGGCCAGGCCTGTGTCGCGGTAGCCGCCGTAGATGCTGTTGCCCCCGTCGGCGATGCGGCGCAGGGCCCGGGCGGCCTCGTCGAGGCGGGCCTGGCCCAGGCGCACCTGGGCCAGGTACCAGTTGCTGATCATATTGCCGTAGTCGTTGCCGGTGCGGGCGGCCAGATCGGCGGCCCGCTGCAGGGCCGTGGCGGCCTCGCGGGCCTCGCCGCGCACGTGGTGGGCCAGGCCCCGGGCGATCTCGATCGTCGACTGCCAGACCGACTCGTCGGGGGGCAGCAGGGCGGCCGCCCGGTCGGCGTGGAAGAGCGTCGCGGCGTCGTCGTGGCGGGTGGTGGCCATCGTCGCCTTGATCGCATCGGGCAGGGCCGCCGTCAGCGGGTCGGGGTCGGGCCGCTCGGCCAGCCCGGCCTCGCCGATAGCGAGCCAGCGGGCCGCCTCGCCCTGGCGGCCGTGGAGGAAGAGGACCCAGGCGTAGCGCATAGCCAGGGCGGGCCGGGCTGACAGCACCGCCTCGGGCAGGGCGCTGAGCCATACGATCAGCTCGCCGATGTGGCCCTGGGCGCCGAGCTGGTCGGCCCGGGGGAGGATCAGGTCTGCGCCGAGGTCGTAGGCCTTGCCGGCCGAGGCGTGGCGCAAGGCCTCGCCGAGCAGCGCGGCGTCCTCGGTCGAGGCGGCGGCGAACCAGGCGGCGGCGCGGCGGTGCAGGCGGGCCACGGCGTGTGGGCCGCGCTGGCGCCCCAGCTGGCGGCGCAGGGCGTCGCCGAAGAGGTTGTGGTAGCGGTGCCACTCGTGCCGGACGTCCAGGGGCACCACAAAGAGGTTGCGGCGCTCCAGCTCCTCGATAATCTCGCCGGAGGGGCGCGTGATCAGCGCGGGGCCCTCGTCGCTCGGCCGCCGGGCATCGGCGGTCACATAGTCGCACAGCTCGGGGCACATCCGGTCGAGGAGCGCGGTGTCGAGCAGGAAGCGCTGGACCTCGGGCGACTGGCGCAGGATCACCTCCTCGGCGAGGAACTCGATCAGGTAGCGGTCCTCGTCGGCCAGCGCGGTGACGCTCTGCTCGGCGGCCTCGGGGTGGTCGCGCAGCCAGAGGGCGGCCAGCTGCAGGCCGGCGGGCCAGCCCTCGGTGTAGCGCTCGAGGGCCTCGCGGGCCGCCGCGCTCAGCTCGAGGCCCATAGTCTGGCTGAGGAAGGCGGCCGTCTCGTCGGCGCTGAAGCGCAGGTCGTCGGCGCGCAGGGTCTGCAGCAGACCCCGGGCGCGCAGGCGGGCCAGGGGCAGGGGCGGGTCGGCGCGGCCCGCGAGCACCAGGTGCAGGCCCGGGGGCCGGTGGTCGATCAGGGCGGCCAGCGAGCGGTGCAGCTCGAGGTTGCTGATCGTGTGGTAGTCGTCGAGCACCAGGACCACCGCGGCCGGCAGGGCGGCCATGGCGTTGGCGAGGGCGGCCACGACGGCGTCAATCTGGGGTTGCGGGGCCCAGAGGGGCGCGCCCAGATCGGCGGGCAGCTCGGGGGCGGCCCGGCGCATCGCCGCCAGCACGTACGACCAGAAGCGGGCCGGGTCGCTGTCTTCGGCGTCGAGCGAGAGCCAGGCAAAATGCAGGGCGTTCGAGGCTAGGGCGCCGGCGGCTTCCTCGGCGCCCTGCGTCGGGGCGGGCCCGCTCTGCGCTGGGCGCCCAGCGCTGTGGGCCGCCGCAATCCACTCCGACAGCAGCGTCGTCTTGCCGAAGCCCGCGGGCGCGGAGAGGATGGTGACGGCTGTGTCGCGCCAGCCGCCGAGGCGCGCGACGAGCCCCGGGCGCGCCACAAGGCCGGCCCGGGCGGGCGGGGCGATCAACTTGGCGGCGATCAGCGGCGTGACGCTGTTGGCCGCGGTCGGTGCCAGACGTTCCATGGTCACAGGCGACTCCCCACCGTCACAGAGTTTGGCGTAGTACGAGGACTGTAACGCCAGTATAGGTGTGGGCCTGTGGCGTGCGGTAGTCGCCCCTTTACGCCGGGGGGAGATCTGTTCACGGGCCGCGCGCGCGCTGGTACGCAACCGTGAGCAGCGGCATGGCGAGGTCGCGTATCCGGGCGAGGTGCCCGTGGAGCGCGGCCTGGTCCGCCACCATCCCGGCGAGCAGGGTCGTGCCGTCGGGGGCGCGCGTGATCGTCAGCTCCTCGAACCAGCCAGCCCACTCGGGGCCAAGGTGGCCCTCGATGCGGATCTCGTAGAAGGCCTCGCCCGCTATCTTGTGCTCCATTGGGGACTCCTCCACTCGCCTCGTTAGCGGCAGTATAGAGGCGGCCGGGAGGAGCGGGTGTCACCCGCGGGGGTGAATGGCGGGCGGCGCAGGCAAGGCGAGGCGGGAGAGGAATGCTCGCGTGTGGGCGGCCACCGCCGCCGGGGCCTCGCGCAGCTCGGCGCGCAGCCGATCCAGATCGGCGATGGTGTCGATGTCGTACCAGGTCGGCAGCAGGGCCGTGCGCAGCCCCAGGTCGGCGGCGATCGCCAGGGTGTCGCGCAGCACGGTGGGCGTGCTCATAGGGACATCGCGCAGCAGGCGGGGGCGGGGCTCGCGCAGCCCGATCAGGTAGTAGCCGCCGTCATCCGAGGGGCCGAGCACGACATCGTGGGCGTCGAGCAGCGCGAAGGCCTGGGCGATATAGGCGGCGGGTAGGGTCGGGCTATCGCTGTTCATCACCACCGCCTTGTGGGCGCCCCCGGCAAGCGCGGCGGTCAGCAGCTGATCTAGGCGCTCGCCAAGGTCGGCGCCGCGCTGCGGGCTGAGCGCCATGTCGGGCGCCAGCGCGTGAAAGTAGCCCGCCGCCGCCGCGGGCAGGTAGACGATCTCGCGCCGCACATCGGGCACCTGCCGCATCACCTCGACCGTGTCGCGCAGAAAGCAGGCGTACAGAGCCGCCGCCGCCTCGCCGTCGAGCGGCGGGCAGAGGCGTGTCTTGGTCTGCCCGGCGGCGGGCTGCTTGGCGACAACCAGAAGCGCGCAGTGCACTAGAAGAAGCCGAGCTCCTCGCGGGCGTCCTCGGACATGAGCGACGGGTTCCAGAACGGGGTCCAGACCAGATTGATGCGGACGTCCTCGAGGCTCTTGTAGACATCGGCCAGGGCCTCTACCTCGCGCTTGGCCTGGTCGAGGATCTGTGGGCCGGCCGGGCAGGCCGGGGTGGTCAGGGTCATGTCGATATCGACCTTGCGGCCCTCTTCGAGGACGTCGACGCGGTAGACCAGGCCAAGGTTCACAATGTCCAGGCCGATCTCGGGGTCAACCACATTCTTAAGCGCCGCGCGCACCATCTCCTCAGTGATCATCGCTCACCTCGACCTTAACGAAAGCTTCGTACTTCTATGATACCATACCCCTTCGGAAACTGACCCCGACAATGGACGTCGCCACTATGCGCGCTGATGTGAGCAGGGCATGCCCCTGCCCGCCGTTGTGCCGTGCGACTGGGAGGCTACTTGTGATTGATGTACTGATCGCGAACCCGCTGCTGCTGCTCTTTGTTGTCTCGGCCATCGGCTATGTGCTGGGCCGGATCAAGATCGGCGGCGTGAGCCTTGGCGTGGCGGCTGTGCTGTTCGTCGGCCTGGCCTTCGGCGCCCTGGACCCCAACCTCAAGCTTCCCGAGATTGTCTACCTGCTTGGTCTGGTCCTCTTCGTCTACACGATCGGCCTGAGCAGCGGCCCGGGCTTCTTCGCCTCGCTGCAGCGCAAGGGGCTGCGCGACAACATGCTGGTCCTCGGCGTGATCATTATGGCCGCCCTGATGACCGTCGGCGCCCACTTTATCATCCGGGTGAGCGCCCCGATCACGGCCGGCATGTTCGCGGGCAGCCTCACCAACACCCCCGCCCTCGCCGGCGTGATCGAGCAGCTCAAGCGCAGCGGCGGCGACACCCTCAGCGACGCGCTGCTGGCCGAGCCCGTGGTCGGCTACTCGGTCACCTACCCTATGGGCGTCCTGGGCATGATCCTCACAATTTATATCCTCCAGCGGGTCTGGAAGGTGGACTACAGCGCCGAGGCCCGGGCGCTCCCCGACCTCGGCGCCGGCACCGAGAACCTGGTCAACCGCACGCTGCGCATCACCAAGCCCGACATGGACGGGCGCAACGTGGGCGAGCTGCTCCGCACCTGTCGCTGGGACATCGTCTTTGGCCGCATCCAGCACGACGGCCATGTGAGCATCGCCACCAGCGACACCTACCTCAAGCTGAACGACCTGGCGACCGTCGTCGGCCACGTCGATGAGGTCGATAGGGTGGTCGCGGCGATGGGCGAGCTGGCCCCCGAGCCGCTCGAGCTGAACCGCCACACGCTCGACTTCCGCCGTATCTTTGTCTCGAACCCGGCTGTGGCCGGCAAGCGCCTGCGCGACCTCGACCTGCCGCACACCCAGGGCGCGATCATCACCCGGCTGCGCCGCGGCGACACCGAGATTCTGCCCCACGGCGACACCGTGCTCGCGCTGGGCGACCGGGTGCGCGTGGTGACGCGGCGCGAGAACCTCGACGCGGTCGGCAAGTATTTCGGCGACTCCTACCGCCGCCTCTCCGAGATCGACGTGGTCTCGCTGGGGCTGGGGCTGGCCCTGGGGCTGCTGCTGGGCATGGTGCCCATCCCCCTGCCCGGGATCGGCACCTTCACCCTCGGCTTCGCCGGCGGGCCCCTGATCGTCGCCCTCATCCTGGGCTGGCTCGAGCGCAGCGGGCCGATCATCTGGAGCCTGCCCTACAGCGCGAACCTGACCCTGCGCCAGTTTGGGCTGACCCTGTTCCTGGCCGGCGTCGGCACGCGCTCGGGCTATAGCTTCGTGAGCACCTTCTCCCAGGGCGGCGGCCTGGGCATCTTCGTCGCGGGCGCGCTCATCACCTGCACGGCCGCCCTGACCCTGCTGGTGATCGGCCATAAGGTCCTGAAGATCCCTATGGGCCTGTGCGTCGGCATCCTGGCCGGCCTGCAGACCCAGCCCGCCGTGCTGGCTTTCGCTAGCGAGCAGGCCCGTAACGACCTGCCGAATATCGGCTATGCCACTGTCTACCCCCTGGCGACGATCGGCAAGATTGTGGCCGCGCAGATGATCCTGGTCTTGCTCAGCTAGCGCGCGGGGCGGGGGCTGGCGCCCGTGCCCCCCTGGGCGCTGGCGCCGGCAGGCGCATCGGCAAGCTGACCGAAGGCGACCGGCGCGCCACCTTGACATGCGCGCCGTCGCGCGCTATGCTGGTGTCCATTCTACACTATCAGGCGGAGGGCGCGATGCGACCAGAAGACCGGCGGACGGCCGAGGGTATCCTCTTCACCGACCAGTACCAGCTGAGCATGGCCCAGCTCTACTTCCGCCAGGGCCTGCACGAGCGCCCCGCCCAGTTCGACCACTTCTTCCGCCGCTACCCCGACTATGGCATACACGAGGCCGGCTACTGCGTCAGCGCCGGCCTCGAGTGGCTTATCGACTGGATGCGCGAGGCCCGCTTCCGCGATGAGGACCTGGAGCACCTGCGCGCCCAGCGCGACCGGGCCGGCGGCCGGCTCTTCGCCGATGACTTCCTCGCCTATCTGCGGCGCGCCGGCGGCTTCGACGCCATCAGCCTGCGCGCCATCCCCGAGGGCCGCGTTGTCCACCCCAGCGTCCCCCTCACCATCGTGCGCGGGCCCCTGGCCATGGCCCAGATCCTCGAGACCGCCCTGCTCAACCAGCTCAACTACCAGACCCTGATCGCCACCAAGGCCGCGCGCATCCGCGAGGCCAGCCGCGCCGCTATGGTGCTCGAGTTCGGCCTGCGCCGCGGGCAGGACCGCGGGGCCAACGCCGGCACGCGCGCCGCCCTGATCGGCGGGGCCGACTACACCTCGAACGTGGGCCTCTCGAGCACCCTGGGCCTGCCGCCCAAGGGCACCCATGCCCACGCCCTCGTGCAGGTCTTCCTCTCGCTGGGCCAGAGCGAGCTCGACGCCTTCCGCGCCTACGCCGAGGTCTACCCCGACGACTGCCTGCTGCTCGTCGACACGATCAATACGCTCGAGAGCGGGGTGCCCAACGCGATCCGGGTCTTTGAGGAGCTGCGGGCGCAAGGCCACCACCCGGCCGGCATTCGCCTCGACTCGGGCGACCTGGCCTACCTCGCCATCCAGTCGGCCCTGATGCTCGACCGGGCCGGCTTCCCCGAGGTCGCGATCGTGCTCTCGAGCGACCTCGACGAGCTGGTGATCTGGCAGATCCAGACCCAGATCGCCCAGGAGGCCCCGCGCTACGGCGCCGACGCCGACGCGATCATCCGCCGGCTGGTCTACGGCGTCGGCACGCGCCTGGTCACCTCGCACGGCGAGGGCGCCCTCGGCGGCGTCTATAAGCTGGTCGCGATGCACGACGGGTCCGCCTGGCGGCCCGCGATCAAGCTGGCCGACACGCCCGCCAAGATGACCAACCCTGGTCTGAAGGCCGCCTGGCGCATCTACGACGCGCGCGGCTTCGCCACCGCCGACCTGATCACCCTCGAGGACGAGGACCCGGCCCAGGCCGAGCGGCTGACCCTGCGCCACCCCGACGACTATTCGCGCCACCGCACCTTTGAGCGGGCCTCGATCGCCGGCATCGAGCCCCTGCTGGTAGAGGTGCTGCGCGAGGGCCGCATGCTGATCGAGCAGCCCTCGCTCGAGGCCATGCGCGAGCGGCGCCTGCGCGATGTCGAGCGCCTCGACGCGGGCGTGCGCCGTATTGTCAACCCCCACATCTACCACGTCTCGCTCTCCGAGCGCCTGTGGGACCTGAAGCAGGATCTGCTGGCGCAGCTACAGGGATGACGGACGCGGGATACAAGGACGCTGGCCACGACGGCGCCCCTGCCGTCGTCCACGCTGTCGCAGCCTCAGACGCCGGAGCTGCCAT
>JAAXUL010000378.1 GCA_013336035.1 Chloroflexales bacterium | reverse complement strand
AGACGCCACGCTCTGCACGCTGCATCATAGCATGAGACGCGGGGCAGGGGAAAGCGGTCACTCCGGGTTTATGGGTTTGACGGGCTGCGTCATTGTCGCGCCGCCGCAGGGCTTACCCGATGGCGCGCTCGTGCAGGTTCGCGAAGGGCAGGGCTGTCCCATGCACGACGTAGCGCCCGCAGGCCTCTCGGCGCACGAGCGATTTGAGCACCAGCCCGTTGAGGTTGGTCGCCGCGGCTGCGTCGAGGCTGGCCGCCTCCTCGCCGCTGAGCCCACCGCGGAGGGCCAGGCTGGCCAGCAGGGCCCGCTCGCCCTCGGAGAGGAGGGACCAGGACCAGGCGAAGGCGGCCTGCGGGCTGCGCTGGCGCGCCGGCAGATCGGCCGCCCCCACGGTCAGGGCGTCCGGGTCGGCGCACAGCAGGCGCGCGATGGCGCTGAGGCTCAGGTGGCTAACCGCGGCCGCTGCCAGCTCGACCAGCAGAGGCGAGCCCTCGGCGGCCGCGCAGATGGCCGCGATCGCCGTATCGTCGCCAAGGCCAGGCTAGAAGTCTGGGGCGGCCCGACGCGCCGCCGCCGCAAACAGCGCTCCCGATTCGGGTGCCGCCAGCCCCTCCAGGGGCATACGCCACTCGGCTCGCAGGCCTAGGGGCGAACGCGAGGTCGCCAGGATCACCACGCCCGGGGCCGCGCGCAGCAGGTCGGCCGCCAGGTCGGCGCAGCGCGGCAGATGCTCGCAGGTGTCCAGCACCAGCAGCAGCTCGCACTCGGCCAGGGCCTCGGCCAGGGATGCCGCCGCGGGGCGCTGCTGACCCCAGCTGAGCCCCATGGCCTCTAGGATGGCAGCGGCCACCAGGCGGTCATCGCGTATCGCCGCCAGGTCGACCCAGACCGCGCCCTGGGCGAAGGCATAGCTCGCCGCGGCCGCCGCCTCGCGGGCTAGGCGCGTCTTGCCGATCCCCGAGGGCCCGGTGAGCGTCGCCAGCCGGCAGTCGGGGTTGGCCAGGTGGGCGCCAAGACGGGCCAGCTCGGCCGCCCGCCCGATAAATGGGGTCGCCGGGATCGGTAGGGCCCCGGGTCCATAGCTGGGTACCGCCGGGGGTGGAAGCGCGCCGCGCCTGATCATCTCGGCCAGGGCGCGGGTGGAGAAGTTCGGCTCGCTGCTCAGCTCGGTGGCCAGGGCCGCGCGGCAGCGCTCGTACTGCCGCAGGGCCGCCGCCCGCGCGCCGGCCCGCCAGAGCAGCCCCATCAGGCGGGCGTGGGCCTCCTCGCACCAGGGCTCGGCGACCAGCCAGCGCCGGAGATAGTCGGTGGCGATGGCGATCTCGCCGCGGGCCCCGTGGTGGGCGGCCAGGGCGTCGAGGGCCGCCACCTGGCCGTGGTGCAGCCGCTCGCGCCGCTCGCCCAGCCACTCTTCGAAGGGCAGCCCTCCGTTGGCCTGAAAGCCCGGCAGCAGCGGCCCGCTGTACAGCTCGACCGCCGCGCGCAGCCGTAATAGGCAGCTGTCGCAGGCCCAGACCAGCCTGTGGCGGTGGCCAGCCGTGGCCCGCAGGTGTCCTACGAAACTGTCGGTGTCGAGGACGACCGCCGCTGGGTCGAGCCGCACGCTGTGGCGCGTCACCGTCAGGGTCGGGGTGTCGTCGCTCAGGGCCAGGGCCGTGCGCAGCCTGTGCAGAGCCTGGCGCAGATTTGTCAGAGCCTGCTCGGATATGGTGTCGGGCCAGAGCAATGAGGCGAGGTGCTCGCGCTCGTGCGACCGGCCAGCCTCGAGGGCCAGGTAGACGAGCAGCGCGCGCGCGCCCTGGCTCGCGATCTCAACTGCTTGCCCGTCCTCGCGCGCCACCTCAAAGGTGCCCAGTAGCCTCAGCCGTAGCAGCATAGGGGTCCTTCTTTAAGATAGCTTTGCGCCTTGCCGTCGCTCGAGTAGCAAAACTATACCTGCCCTCGTTAAGCAGTTTGTGAAGGGCTGCCTGAGAACAGATAACAGTTTCGTGAGCTTTTGCTCACTCCAGAGCGATCTACGACAATTTGTCGAAAACCTTTCCTCGGCGTCTCTATGGCTCCGACGCGCCTCGCACGCTACCCTGTCGTACGCCCGGCAGTGTGTGAGCGGGAACGAGCCCGTCACGCCCCCCTGCTAGGCTGAGGCCGCTCGCCCGGTCCGGCCGGTGCGAGAATGTACTGTCTCTAGGAAGAACGCTTGTGTTTTTATATGGTCCGCTGCGAGGCCGCTGGTAGCGTGTGCGGTGTACAATGTCATCTCTGCCCTGCCGCGTTGGAGGATTGCTGCCGCCAGAGACTCACCCAAGCAGCCGGGAAGGGCTAGATGTCGCTGAACCCATATGCTATTAGTCTGCTCATAACCTCTGTCATCTCAGGGTCGCTGGCGCTCTATGTGTGGGTGCGCCGCGCAGCCCCCGGGAGCACTCTGTTCTCCCTGATGATGGCGGCGGTGACCCTCTGGTCCTTTGCCTATGGCCACGAGCTGGGCAGCCCAGACCTTGCGACAATTCGCTGCTGGACGGTGATCGGGTACGCCGGGATCGTGACGGCCCCCGTCCTCTGGCTGCTCTTCGCCCTGCGCTACAGCGGCTTGGGCGGGCGGCTTATCGGGTGGCAGACCGGGGCGCTCTTCATCATTCCGGCCCTGACGCTGCTGCTCAACGCGACCAATGAGCGCCTGCATTTCTTCTACTACGCCGCTGTCGCGCTCGATGCCAGCGGGCCCTTCCCTCTGCTCGATATCCACCCCGCTCCCTGGTACTGGGTCCATGTGGGCTACTCGTACGCCTGCGTGCTGGTCGGGGCCCTGGTGCTGGCGCGCCTGTGGCTCCACTCGCCGAGCCTCTACCGGGGCCAGACTACGGTGCTGCTCCTGGGCGCATGTCTGCCCCTGGCGGCGAATATCGCCTACGTCTTCGGGGTCAGGCCGCTCGATCACATCGACCTGTCGCCGCTGGCCTTCACCGCCACCGGATTGCTGATCACCTTCGGTATCTTTCGCTACAGCCTCTTCGACCTGACGCCCATCGCGCGCAACTCGCTCTTCGAGGATCTGCGCGACCCGGTGCTGGTGGTAGACGCGCGCGGGCGCCTGGTAGACCTCAATAGGGCGGCGCGGCAGGCCCTCGACCCCGGGGGCCTGCTGATGCTCGGCGCGCCGGCGGCCGAGGCTCTGGCTCACTCCCCCCCCCTGGCGGCCCTCTGCGCCGACGATGACCACGCCGAGCTTGCCCTGGACACCGCGCCTGGCCACGCCTATGATGCTATCAGCACCGCCCTCTGCGACCGGCGGGGCCGCCTCGCGGGGCGCATCGTCGTCCTGCGCGACATCAGCGAGGTGCGGCGGGCCGCAAGCGAGCGCCTCGAGATCGAGCGCAAGGTCCAGCACACCCAGAAGCTCGAGAGCCTCGGCGTCCTGGCCGGCGGGATCGCCCACGACTTCAGCAACCTGCTGATGGCCGTCCTTGGCAACCTCGATCTGGCCCGCTTCGAGATGCCCGCCAACCACCCGGCCCATGAGCCGCTGGGCGACGCCGAGCGGGCCGCCCGTCGCGCCGGCGATCTGACCAGGCAGCTCCTCGCCTACGCCGGCAAGGGAGCCTTCCTGATCGGCCCCGTCAACCTCTCGCGCCTCGTCGAGGAGATCACCCAGCTTTTGCGCGTCTCGGTCGGCAAGCTGATCACCTTCGACCTCCAGCTCGACCCAGACCTGCCGGTGTTCGAGGGCGACTCGGCCCAGATCCAGCAGATTGTGCTGAACCTGATCACCAACGCCGCCGAGGCCCTGGGCGGGCAGCCGGGGTCGATTACGCTGACCACCGGCGTCTGTCGCTGCGATGCCGACTGCCTGAGCCGTAGCCGGGTCGACCAGCGGCCCGCGCCGGGCGCCTTTATCTACCTGGCGGCGATAGATACGGGCCATGGTATGAGCCCCCTGGCCCTTGAGCGCGTCTTCGAGCCCTTCTTCACCACAAAGCAGCTTGGGCGAGGCCTGGGGATGGCGGCGGTGCTCGGCATCGTGCGCGGCCACAATGGGGCGATCCTCGTGGACAGCGCGCTCGGCCAGGGCACCCGCGTGACCGTTCTCTTCCCCGTGATGGGCGCAGAGAAGGCGCCTTGCCACGATCCCCGGCCCGATACCGCTCTGGCCGCCGATGCGAGCGTGGGGGCGGCCGGGCGAGCGAGCTAAGGCACGCTTTTGCTTCCCACCGCGGGAGCGGCGATAATCGTAACTCGGTTACAACCTTGTTTTAAGGAGTGAGGCCCATGTTCCCCGAGGTGACCGTGGCCGGGGCGCCGTACGAGCGGGGGCATACCTACGGCGCCGCCGTCGCGCCCCTGGTGTGCCACAGCATCGCCAGCTACGCCAGGCTCTTCGCTAGCCGCCGCGGCCTCGACTGGGCGGCCAGCCAGGCCGAGGCGCTGCGCTTCGCGCCGCTGCTGGCCGAGGTGGCGCCGGACCTGCTCGAGGAGATGCGTGGCATCGCCGACGGCGCCGGCAGAGCTCTGGCCGAGATCGTGGCCCTGAACGTGCGCACCGAGCTGATGGCCGGCCTGCCGACGGGCAGCTACCACCCCGCTGGCCCCGCCGCCCTCGCCCGCAATCGCGCGGCCGGCGTGCCCGAGCACCCCGACGAGGGCGAAGGGCCAAGGGCGGAGGACGAGCGTGGGCCGAGCCAGCTCCGTAGCTTAGAGTCTGGCGCCGGCCCCGACGACGGCGAGTGCACTATCGCGGCGGCTGGCGGCCCGTCCACCGCGGCGGGCGGCACGATCCTGGCCCAGACCTGGGACTGGCAGGGGGAGCAGCGGGCGGCCTGCGTCGTACTGCGGGTGCGCGCCCCCGGCGAGCCGACCATCCTGACCGTGACCGAGGCGGGCATGGTGGCGAAGCTGGGGCTCAACAGCGCCGGCCTTGCCGTCGGCCTGAACCTGCTGCGCTCGCGCGCCGATGGGCGCGAGGTGGGCATGCCCATCCACGTGCTGCTGCGCAAGATGCTCCAGGCCCGCTCATTCGCTGAGGCGCGCGCCGCGGCCGATCTTGCGCCGCCGAGCGGCTCGACCTGCATCACCCTGGCGAGCGCCGCGGGCGACCTGGTGGGCCTGGAGATCACCCCGGCGGGGCTCGCCGAGGTCGTCGCCGACGATGGCCTGCTGGCGCACGCCAACCACTGTGTCGACGCGGGGGCTATGGCGGGCGAGTGCCCGCTCGACCCGGCCTCGACCTCGCGCGAGCGGGCTGGGCGGGCATGGGAGCTGCTGCGGGCGGGCCGGGGCGCCCTCGACGTGGCGGCGATGCAGGCCCTCCTACGCGACCACAGCGACGAGCCGCGCTGTATCTGCCGGCACCCCAATATGCAGATCGCCCGCCTCGACCGGGGCGAGAGCATCTGCGGGGTCGTGATCGACCTGGCCGCCGGCGTGCTGCACGTGGCGCCCGATGTGCCGTGCCTGACCACATTCACGGCCGTACCGCTCTAGTGGGCCACTACACCCGCCGCCCGAACTGGCGCTCGAGCTGGGCGGGGGTCATCAGGATCATAGTGGGGCGGCCGTGGGGGCATGTGCGCGGGCTGACGCACGCCTCGAGCAGCTGGAGCAGGCGGCGCATTTCGTCGAGGGAGAGGGCCTGTCCGGCGCGGACAGAGGTGTGGCACGAGAGCGTGATGAGCATAGCCTCGCGCCAGTCGAGGGGCGTAGAGCCGCCGCGCCCGGCGAGGTGGTCGGCCAGCTCGTGGAGGGCCTTCGGCAGCTCGTCGGCGGGGAGGGTGGCGGGCATTGCGCGGACGCGCACCCCGTCACCCCACTCGTCGAGGGCGAAGCCCCACTCGGCCAGGCGCTCGGGGTTGCCGAGCAGCAGGGCGCTGGCGGCGGGCGCCAGCGGCACGGCCTGGGCGAGCAGCAGGCCCTGCGACTCGACGGCGCCCCCGGCGTGCTGGGCCATCAGCCGCTCGTAGGTGATGCGCTCGTGGGCGGCGTGCTGGTCGATCAGATACATGCCCTCGGGGGCCTCGGCCACGATGTAGGTCAGGCCCACCTGGCCCACCACGCGCAGCGGGGGCAGCCTCGTGTGCTGCGGCCCCTGCGAGGGCTGCGGGCCAGGCGCCGGCTGCTCCCACGGCTGAGGGCCGGGGGCCGATGGCTGCGGGGCCGTCGCAGTAGATGGCGCGGCCGAGGCCGGCTCGCCCCACGGGCCAGGCTCCGTGCCCTCAGGCCAGCTGCCGGCATCCTGGCGCTCATCGCTCTGCGCCCTACGCTCTACGTTCTGCGCCCCGGCGTCCCAACGGCTGCGCTCGACATCCCAGGCCGAGGCGCCGACGCCCCAGGCCGAGGGCTCGGGGGCGCGCGGGGGGGGCTGCCCAAGCTGGCGCAGCTCGAAGCGGCGCTGGAGCGAGCCGTCGTCGTCGCCCCAGGTGGGCACGCCGGCGCCGGCCACCAGGGCCTCGCGGACGGCGCGGCCGATGGCGCTATGGACCTTGGGGGCGTAGCGGAACTTGACCTCGCTCTTGGTCGGGTGGACGTTGACGTCGACCGAGAGCGGGTGGACGCGGATATCCAGGGCGGCCAGGGGGTGGCGGCCCTTCATCAGCATCGTGTGGTAGGCCTCCTCGACGACGGCGACGAGGGCGCCGCGGGGCTGGAGGGCGCGCCGGTTGACGAAGAGGTGCAGGTAGCCCCGCGAGCCGCGAGTGAGGCCGGGGGGCGAGACGAGGCCCGTGATCGTGACCGCGAGCTCACCCTCGCCGGCGACGAGCTCGACGCCGAGCAGCTGGCGGGCCACCTCGAGGCCGTAGAGCTCGATCAGCACGGCGCGCAGGTCGCCGTCGCCGCTGGTCTGGAGAGCGAGGCGGCCCTCGAGCAAGAGGGTGAAGCGGACCTCGGGGTAGGCCAGGGCGTACTGCTGTACGATAGCGCTGATCGCGCTCAGCTCGGTGGCCTCTGAGCGCAGATAGTCGCGGCGGACGGGGGTGTTGTAGAACAGGTTGCGCACGCTGAGGCTGGTGCCGGGCGAGCAGCCGCGCGGGCTACAGGCCTGCACCTCGCCGCCGGCGATGCGCAGCTCGGTGCCGACCTCCTCGTGGGCGACGCGCGTGATGCAGGTCACCTGGGCGACCGAGGCGATCGAGGGCAGGGCCTCGCCGCGAAAGCCCAGGGTGCTGATGTTGAAGAGGTCGTCGGCCGAGGCGAGCTTGCTGGTGGCGTGGCGCTCGAAGGCCAGCTCGACCTCGTGGGCGGCGATGCCGCTGCCGTCGTCCTGGACCTTCAGCTCGCGCAGGCCGCCGCCCCGCGCCTCGACGGTGATCCGGCGCGCGCCCGCGTCGAGGGCGTTCTCGACCAGCTCCTTCACCACCGAGGCGGGCCGCTCGACCACCTCGCCGGCGGCGATCTGCGCCGCGACCGTCGCGTCAAGCAGGCGAATGGTCATGGCTCTCTCC
>JAAXUL010000377.1 GCA_013336035.1 Chloroflexales bacterium | reverse complement strand
GTGGTCCCAGCGCGGCCATGTCTCGGGGGCCAGGCGGCCCACCTGCGATGAGCGCAGCCGCACGCGCCCGCGGTGGAAGCGCGCCCCGAGGTCGAGGCTCACGGGCTTGCGCCCGTACCACGAGGCCACCACGACCGTGCCCTCGTCCATCACCGCGTCGAGCGCCCCCTGGAGGGCCGCCGGGCTGCCGCTCAGCTCTACGGCGAGGTCGGCCAGGCGGCCGCCGTTGCGCGCCCGCAGCTCAGCGGCGAGCGCGGGCCCGGGCGCCATGGCCGCGTCGGCGCCGACGGCCAGGGCCAGGTCCCGCCGGCCCGGGTCGGGCTCGACCGCGACCACGCGGGCGCCCGCCAGGCGCAGGGTCTGGGTCGTCAGAAGGCCCACCACCCCCTGCCCGAAGACCGCGACGGTCTCGCCGAGGCGCGGCGCGGCGTCGTGGGCGATGTTCAGGGCCGTCTCGGCGTTAGCGAAGAAGACGCCGAGGGCAGGGTCGAGCGCAGGCGGGAGCCGCGTGACCAGGCCCGCGGGGGCGAGATAGCGGGTCTGGTGGGGGTGGAGGGCAAAGACAAGGTCGCCGGGGGCCAGGTGCGACACGCCCGCGCCCACATCGAGCAGGCGCCCGACGCTCGCGTAGCCGTACTTGATCGGGAAGGCGAAGCTGCCCGCCAAGGTCGGCAGGTCGAGGGGCAGGGCCGGGTCAACCTGGCCCCTGTAGACCAGCAGCTCGGTGCCATGGCTGAGCGCCGAGGCGAGGGCCGCGACGCGCACCTGGCCGGGGCCCGGGGGCGGCACCGGCTCGTCGCGCAGCTCGACCTGGCGCGGGCTGGCGAACCAGGCCGCACGGGCGATGTGGGTCTCGTGGCTCATAGTTAGGGCCGGCGGCAGAGGGTATATGGGCGCGCCTGGTATTGTACCGCCCATGGCGCCCCCGTGCCTATAGCGTTTCTGACACAAGGGCTGCGGCCCGCTCATCTGCCGCAAGATGCCAGCATGGAATAGTAAATGCTACAGAGCCCTAACCCACCTGGGAGGAAAGCCAGCCCCGCCCTAGAGAGCGGTACTGGGTGCAGCCGCGCAGCCGGGGGCTAAGCTATGCGGCTGACAACTGAGGAGGACTCAGCCATGACAGCTAAGGAGTCGCAGGGGGCGGCCGAGCAGGGCGGCTCGGCCAGCGGAGCGCTTGCCGGGCCGGAGCAGCGACCAGGCGTCGGCAGCGCGGCGAGCAACCGTCCGCGCGTTGTGATCATCGGGGCGGGCTTTGGCGGGCTCGAGGCGGCGCGCAGGCTGGCGGGCCAGCCGGTCGAGGTGCTGGTGATCGAC
>JAAXUL010000376.1 GCA_013336035.1 Chloroflexales bacterium | reverse complement strand
GGCCAGAAGCCGTGATAGTTGTTCTGGTCGCTTCTCTACCAGGTGGCGACGGCCGAGCTCGACGCCTCGCACATCGCCCAGCCCGTGCGCCAGCTCCTCCGGGGCCAGGCCAATGTGCGCTTCCAGCTCGGCACCGTCCGCGCCATCGACCGCGCGCAGCAGCTGGTGATCACCGACCGCCGAAGCCACCACTACGACGAGCTGATCGTCGCGGCGGGCAGCATCTCAAACTTCTTTGGCCTGGATCAGATCAAGGCTCAGGCCTTCGATCTCAAAGACCTGCCGGAGACGATCGCCCTGCGCAACCAGCTGCTAGGCTGCTTCGAGCGGGCGAGCGAGGAGCTCGACCCCGAGCGCCGCCGGCGCCTGCTGACCTTTGCGATCGTCGGCGGGGGGCCAACCGGGGTCGAGCTGGCCGGGGCGATCGCCGAGATGGTGCAGCAGGTGCTGCGCAAAGATTTCCCGGACCTCGACTTTGGGCAAGTGCGGATCGTGCTCATCGAGATGGCCGACCGCCTGCTGCTGCCCTTCTCGCCAGATCTGGCGAAGAAGGCCCGGCGCTTCCTGGCAAAGATGGGCGTGGAGTTTAGCTTCAACACCAGCGTCGTCGGCTACGAGCACGGCGCACTGCGCTTTAAGGACGGGACGGCGCTGCCGACCGAGACCGTGATCTGGGCGGCCGGCGTCCAGGGGAGCCCGGTCGGGAAAGCCCTGGGCGTGCCGCTGCAACGCGGCGCGCGCGTCGCCGTGAGCCCCACCCTGCAGCTGCCGGAGAGCCCCAACGTCTGGGTGATCGGCGACCTCGCGTACCTGGAAGGAGCCCCGGGCAAGCCCCACCCCCAGCTCGCCACTGTCGCGATGCAGCAGGGCCGCTGGGTGGCGGGCAACCTGCTGCGCAAGCTCCGCGGGGAGCCGCTGCGCCCCTTCCGCTACACCGACAAGGGCTCGATGGCCACGGTTGGGCGTCACTCCGCGGTGGCGCACGCCTTTGGGCTGAACTGGAGCGGGCCGATCGCCTGGCTGCTCTGGCTCGTCGTGCATGTCTACTACCTGATCGGCTTCCGCAACCGCCTGATGGTGCTGTTTAGCTGGGCCTACAATTACTTCACCTACGACCGCTCTACACGGGCCATCCTCACGATCTCGAAGGAGCCGATCACCAGAGCCGGCAGCGAAGCCCCGGCCGTACAGCTTGAGGACAACGCGGTCGGCGCGCCCCCGAAACGAGCGCCCGTGCCGTCGCAAAGGTAGCAGCGGCGAGCGCCGGCGGGCCCTCACACGGGCGCACGCGAGGGTTGGCCCTATCACGCATGGTGATAGGGCCAACCCTTATCACTATCCCTAAAGCGCGAATAGGATTATGATAGAGGCCAGATTATTGCCGCGCGTCTGGCGGCGTACAGAATGCATGTGGCTCGCGCAAAATTGTACCGATCTACAGATGTATGTTCAGAGCATTCTGGCTATACTAGGCATGGATCACCTTCGCACCAGCTGCCTCGCGCCGCAGATCCACGTGCCCCCGGAAGGGGCAGCCAAATACGCCAGACGGGCCGCCGGCCACCCGACATCTACCCCCATTCACCACCCGAGCACTGGAGCTCACACAATGCACCCGACCAACCACCTCACCACGCTGCTCCAGACCCTGCCCGATCCGGCCTGGCTCAAAGACCCCGCGGGGGTCTACCTCGCCTGCAACCCCGCGTTCGAGCACTGCTTCAGCATCCGCAGGGATGATCTGCTGGGCAAGACCGACGCGGACCTGTTCGACCCCGATCTGGCCGACTTCTTTCACCAGAGAGACCTCGAGGGCATCGCGGCGCGGCGGCCGAGCAGTAGCGAGGGGTGGATCACCCGCGGCGAGGGTAGCGAGCGCCGCCTCTTCCAGACGGTCGAGGCGCCCGTATATGTCTCGGGCGACACACTGATCGGCGTGCTCGGCGTCGCGCGCGACATCACGGCCATACGGCAGGCCTTCGACGCCCAACGCAGTCAGGCGCAGACGCAGCTTCAAGAGACGGTCGCCCTGCTCCAGGCAACGCTTGACTCCATCCCTGAGGGGATTACGGTCATGAGCACCGAGCGCGAGCAGGCCCGCGCCGCCGAGGCGGCCAGGCTGGCTGAGCAGGGCTCGGCGAGCATCCGCGCCCGCATCCTGCTCGCCGAGGACAACCTGATCAACCAGGAGGTGACCGTCGAGCTGTTGCGCGAGATCGGACTCGCGGCCGACCTTGCCGAGAGCGGCATAGTCGCGGTCGAGATGGCGCGGCAGAGCACCTACGACCTGATCCTGATGGACATCCAGATGCCTGGCCTCGACGGCCTCGCCGCGGCGCAGCTGATCCGGCAGATCCCCGGGTACGAGCAAACCCCCATC
Organism: Chloroflexales bacterium; assembly: GCA_013336035.1. Lineage (GTDB taxonomy): Bacteria > Chloroflexota > Chloroflexia > Chloroflexales > Chloroflexaceae > CAIWXH01. The sequence continues at coordinate 3,710 of JAAXUL010000376.1, read as the reverse complement.
CTGGCGCTGAGCGCCGGGTCTTTCGTCGAGGACCGGGAGCGCTGCCTGCGGGCCGGCATGAACGACTTCGTCGCCAAGCCGATCGACCCCGAGGCCCTGTTTGCGGCCCTGGCGAGATGGCTCGCGCCCTCGGGTGCGACGCCCGCCACGCTAGACGGCCCGCACGACCCGGTCAGCCCGCACCAGGCGCTCACGACCATCCCCGGCCTCGTCACCGCGACCGGGCTCAGAAGCATGCACGGCAGACTCGAGCGCTACCTGCGCCTGCTGCGCACATACGCCACAACCTACAGCGGCAGCAGCCAGCTGCTGCGTGAGCACCTGGCATACGGCAGACTGATCGAGGCCGCCGGGGTGGTCCACTCGCTCAAGGGCGCCGCGGCCACCCTTGGGGCCGTGCGCGTGCAGACCCTGGCCGCCGATCTAGAGGTGCTGATCCGCAGGGGGCACGGCAGCGACGAGCTTCTGCTGCTGACGGCCAGCCTCGATGCAGAGCAGGCCAGCCTGGCAGAGGCCATCATGCAGGCCCTCCCGCTCGGCTAGTGTGTCCGAAACAGTATGAGCACGCTATGAACGACACCCTTGTAACAAATCTGGACCACGCCCTGGCCGCCGTCGACACGGCGGCCTGCGACGCCTACCGGCGCCAGTCGTGGCGGCTGATCGAGTACGCCGACCAGCATATGGCCGCGCGCCCCGACCTCGCAGCCCTGCTCGGCCCCTGTCCGCCCGAGGTGCTCTACCGCAATCACGCCGACCACGCGCGTTTCATCGAGGCGCAGCTTCGGCTCAAGAGCGCCAGCGCCCTGATCAACGCGTTCGTGTGGGTCTACCGGACGCATCGGCTGCGCGGCGTCGCCCTGGAGTGCTTCCCGGTCGATCTGGCGATCTGGACAGAGGCGATCGAGCGCTACCTGGACGAGCCCAACGCCACCCAGGTCAGCGCGGTCTATCGATGCCTGCGCGACATGCACGGCCAGCTCGTCCGTCAGGCGGACGCCCCCCAGCACGAGCCGGCCACCACAGCCGAGCTACAGCCCCACTTTCAGCGCTACCTCGCGGCGCTGCTCAAGCCGGATGCCCAGGCGGCGATCCGCATCACCGGCGAATACGTGAGGGCGCCAGCGCAGATCACGACCTGGTGGGAGCAGGTCATCCAGCCGTCGATGTACACGATCGGCGATCTGTGGGCCCAGGGCCAGATCAGCGTCGGCCAGGAGCATCTGGCGACCGCGATCACGCAGCGCGTGATGGCGATATACTACCCGCTGATCCTGGAGCTGCCGCGCCTGAAGGGGGCAATTGTGGTCACCGCCTCACCGGGCGAACACCACGAGATCGGGCCGCGCATTGTCGCCGACCTGCTCGAGATCCATGGCTGGGATGTCTACTACACCGGCGCGAACACGCCCGCCCAGAGCATCATCGAGCTGCTTCGGCACATCGAGGCCCGCTTTCTCTGCATCTCGACCACCCTTGTTCACAGCCTGCCGTCCGTGACGGCCCTGATCGCGCAGGTGCGCTCCGCCGGCCTCTGGTCGAGCCCAAAGATCCTGGTCGGCGGGCAGGCCTATATGGCAGGCAGCACCCTGTGGCGGCAGGTGGGCGCCGACTGGTTCGCGCCCACCGCCCACGATGGGATCGGCTATATCGAGGCATGCCACTCAGCGGGCCGCGCCTGAGTTTCCTTCGCATATGAGCATCAGGATTCGGTGTCGGTATGGGCCTAGCTGCCGATCGCCTGCTCGCATACGGCGGCAGGCTGCTCCTTGAGCATAGCCACTGCCCGACCGCGCTTATTGATGAGGCTGGTAGGTTGATCGAGTGGAACAAGAGCCTGGACGAGCTGCGCAAGCTGACGCCCGGCTGCGACAGCATCCCCCAGCTGCTGGCCTCGAACAGCCGCCCGCGATTTTTCAAGCTGAGCGAGCAGGCGCTCGCCGAGCACAAAGCCGGCCCGACCATCCTGCATTTCGCCAACGGGCCGACCGGGCTCCCGATCTCATACCGCTGCCAGATAGTCGCCATCCCCGATGGGCAGCTGATCATCATGGCCGAGCCAGTCGCCCCGCTCGACCAGCAATCCGCCGAGCAGTACATGCGGGTGACGAATGATCTCGCGATCACCGCCCGCAGCCTGCAGAAAACCCGCTACGAGCTTGAGAAAAAGCAGCGCCTGCTAGAGGAGGCGCTTGAGCGCCTCGCGCAGCTCGCCAACATTGATGAGCTGACGCAGCTCATGAACCGCCGGAGCATCTTGCACAGGCTGAGCGAGGAGGTGGGGCGCTCGAAGCGCTACCACTCGGCGGTCTCGATCCTGCTCATCGATATCGACCACTTCAAGCAGATCAATGACCGCTACGGGCACCCGGCCGGCGATCAGGTGCTGCACGCGTGCGCCAGCCTGCTCCAGCGCTCGATCCGCAACACCGACCATCTGGGGCGCTATGGCGGCGAGGAGTTTCTTGCGGTTCTGCCTATGACCAGCGTGGGCGCCGCGGCGGATCTGGCCGAGCGGCTGTGCCGGCTGGTCGAGCGCGAGGCGTTTATCATCGCCGCGACCATCACCTTCGCGATCACGATCAGCATCGGGGTTGCCGAGCTCGACCCCCAGCACGACACCGCGGATCTGCTCGTCGCTCACACAGACAGCGCCCTCTATCAGGCGAAGGGGCAGGGGCGAAACCGTTACGCCCGATGGAACCCCTGAGCGGCGCTGCGACAGGTCGGCGAGGCACGGGCGCCGCGGACGCCATTCGCGATCTGCAAGCCAGGGCGCACAGGCAGCCTTATACTACATGAGCGCATACGTCGCCCTGAAGGAAGGAGGCCGCCTGATGACACCACGACTATTCCGAGCGCTGGCCCTGCCTATCATCGCCCTGACCCTGGCGCTCGCCGGCGCAGCGAGCCTACCGGCCGCCGCCCAAGGCATCACGCCCGCCGCGGATCAGCAGATCACGATCGAGAGCCCGGCCCCCGGCACGCAGGTGGGCAGCCCCATGGTGATAACAGGCCGCACCTCGCGGCTGCCCGCCGGCGCCCTGCTGGTCTACACGGTGCTGGCCAGCGACGGGCGGATCATCGGCGCCGGCAGCTTCCCTATCCCCGGCAGCCCGGGCCAGCCGGCCTACTTTATCGCCTCGCTCAGCTTTGACGAGCCCCCCGATGGGGATACGATCAGCCTGCAGCTGGTCGACCAGGACCCCGCGACGGGCGCCCTGCTGGCCGTGGCCAGCCTGCCGCTAACGGTTGCGCCGGTGCCCCAGCGCATCGTGCTCGAGACCCCGCCCACGGACACGCTGGTCGGCAACCCCGTGGTGGTGACCGGCCGCACGACCCGCTTCCCCGCCTCGGGCGTGCTAGGCTACGCCATCTACAACAGCCTGGGGCTCCAGGCGGGCGGCGGCGTCTTCCCGGTCGACGGCAGCCCCCAGACGGGCGGGCGGTACGCCGCCAGCCTCGACTTCGTCTACCCCGAGCAGGGCGGCCCGCTGCGCATCGACCTCTACGACCAGGACCCGCTCACGGGCGCCTTCGTGGCCACGGCGAGCCTGCAGGTGCGCACGGCGGCCCTGCGCCAGCAGGTGATCATCGAGACGCCGTCCTTCGGCACGCAGGTGGGCAGCCCGATGGTGATCACCGGGCGCACGGCCCTCTACCCCATCGGCGGGGCCCTCCAGTACCGCATCAGCGACGGCCAGGGCGCG